>JAGOTX010000063.1 GCA_018061565.1 Pseudomonadota bacterium | reverse complement strand
AAATTAATTTTAAAAGAGATTTGTGCATTATTACCGGTTTGATTATAACTTAATAAATCAACCATGGAATGCGTAATAGAAATGCCTCTACCATTTTGTGCAGTTTCATCTGTTGTTTGTTTTTTTCCCCAATCGAATCCTGACCCTTGATCTTGAATATAAAAGGTAAGGTATTCACATCCATTAAAAAAGGTACGATCAACTTTAACATTTACAGTTTTTTTCAGATTTAAAGGATTGTTTAAAAGTGAAAGACTAACATTATAAAGCATATTATTTTTTATGAGCTCTTTTTTTTCTGTATTAGAAATACCTAAATTGCCATGCTCTATGGCGTTTAATAACAATTCATGGACTGGTGTTACAATATCTCTATCTGTTAATTTTGAAAAAGCCTTAAATAATATATCTGTTGCTATTTCACATTCATTAAAATGGCGAATAGAAAAACAAAAAGGGAGCTTAATTTCTTTTGCTAAGTGAGGGGTTAAAAGAATGGCGTTTAGGTGGTGTTTTCTTTTTTTATCTTCCACCATGCAGTTTAGCATTTGGGCATAGTTATTTTTGGTGTTGTTTAAAGCCAGTGCATACCCCCCCCCTGCATCATACCATTTGAATGCGTCTATTTCTGATTCAAAGACAAAACATGTTGGTTTATTTAAGTCATTATTTTCCAAAGCGTTATCAAGGTTGTTAAAAAAATAAAAAATGTCCGTTATATTTTTTTGTATATTTTTGTCAAAAGGTAGAACATGATCTGAAATAATGCCACGTTTTATGCCATCTTCGCACTTAAAAGTATACTGATTCATAAAATAATAAAAAAACCTTACACAAAGCTATAGATCCTTGTTAGCAATTTTTTAATTTTTTGTCTATGTTTTTGAAGAGCATTTTTTTATGTTCTGTTTGCAATATCATGCTAAGCTTAATTCATGTTGAAAACTATGGAGAACACATTTTATGTATAGTATAAAAAAAATCATACCCAAAAAAAACATCAGAAAAGCATTTTGTGCTTTGTCGTTGATGTTTACATTTTCTTTCGCAACAGAGACGCTAACAACACTAGAAACAGCTGATTCTCTGGTAATATATGCGCTCCCACAAGAAGATAATAAAATTTTAGAATCTGGAATAAAGGATTCTTCATCTGCTGCAAAAAGATGGGAAAAAGGATCCCATAAATCTTTGGAAAAAGTTGAGAAAGTTGTTGTTTTCCCT
Source organism: Pseudomonadota bacterium (assembly GCA_018061565.1). Lineage (GTDB taxonomy): Bacteria > Pseudomonadota > Alphaproteobacteria > Paracaedibacterales > UBA11393 > JAGOTX01. Next base: position 6,378 of record JAGOTX010000063.1, on the reverse strand, counting down.
AATCTTTTAGGTTTAGAACGGTGTAAAAATTTATTTGGTCCTGATTATGAAAAAGTTATAGACCTGTTTGGTGATCTTGATGAACAAACAAGTGGTGGAAAATTTGACACACCAAATAAAGAAATTTTGTTTAAAAGTGTTTTTGAATTTGTTGGCGCATCACGCCGATTATTCGCTTCTGCAACAGAAGATATGAATTCGGATGTTTTTGGCATTCAAAGATCAGCTCAAGGATGTGCCTATACACCAATTGGTGGGTACCCTTTAATGTCAAAAATACTAAAAGAAATGTGTTTAAAACATGAAGAACAATTTGAATCAGATGGCCAGTGGCATGATTTAAACAAAGATTTATGTTACCGCTTAAATTATAAATCTTTAGCAGATTGGCTTAAGTGGTGCGCAATAACAACAGAACACGATACCATAGAATCCAGAGATGAAAAATTACAGTATTTGGCCCGTCTTAAAATGGTTTTATACGGTGATCAGGATTCTTTTGGTGGACCTGCTGGTGTTATGTGCAAACCAAAAGATGAACTCGTTAACGGAAGAATGGAATATTTGCCAGACTTTAAATTGGTTGAAATGTTTAAACAAGATTCTTTAGCGTATCAAAAAACACAAGAAGTTTTTGATCAGACAAATAAGCTTTTAGAACTTATCAACGAAATAAAAGAAAAACAAGATTTAACATTAAGTCAAAATACAATAGATATCCTAAATGATTTAATTTTATCCCTTAAAACATCATTGGAAGTTGTAAAATTAATAGATGATTCTTTAAAAGAAAATATGAATCAAGCAATCGCAGCTCTATCATCAGCTATTGAGCTTATTAAAAATTATACATCTGTTGATGAAGCTGACCTTTTAGAAGAAAAACCATCCATTGAAGAAACCATTGCATCTTTAGAAAGCGCTTTAACAAATTTACCTGAAATTGCAAGAGTGCTTATTGAACTAGCAAATAGCCAAGCTCAAATTAAAATTGGTTGTCTTGATTTAAAATGGAATGACTTTAAATCGAATTGGGCTGGAGCTTCACATAATACAAGAAAAATCTTTTGGATTAAAGACGAAACAGGTCAGTCAGATGATATGGCAATAACACTTTTCCACCCCGTTGGTGGAGAAATCGAAATGCATAAACTTATGGCGCGTTCATATTTTCATCAGGCATTAGCACTCCCAAATGATGCGGATGATGAAACAAAATTTGCTGCATTAGCGCGTTTTTCTTATGTTTTTTCACTTGGTATGCCATATCCTAGAGGGTCTGCCCTTTGTAATGAATGGATAACGATTGCTCTTTATATTTATTTAGGACTTCCAGTGCCAGAGTTTAAGGGTAACATTGAAGAATGGAAAAATGAAATCAAAGTTTGGAGAGATGATTTTAGACGATGGGATGAATACGCTCAAAGTTCCATGACATTTGACGATTATTTAAATTTTCTCATACCAAATAGAACGGTGCACCCTGGTCTTTTTGAACTAAAGGAATTTCAAAAACCACATGTTACAAGTAATGATCAAAAATGGCTTGATACATTAAAAGATCTTAAAATTGTGGTTTACCCTGTTATATCTCATCAAACACCACTTTGTGAATTAATGCTTCAAGCTGGATCGGATAAAAATTCAATCCGTCATACATATTCTCAACTTTATTACCATGTATTAAAGGATAAAGAAGATTCCGTTCAAAATATGCTAGAAATTGGTATTGGGTCTTGTAATCCTGAATTTTCTTTTACAATGGGTAAGTTTGGTGTTGTTGGCGCATCCCTTCGTGCATATAGAGAATTCTTTAAAAATGCCCAAATATTTGGCGCTGATATTGATAAAGAAGCTCTCTTTAATGAAGAAAGAATCCGATGTGTTTTTATGGATGGTTTTAAGCCTGAGGTTATTGAAAGTGGCTTTAATGAAATTGGTAAAGATGTATTGCTTGATGTTATTATTGACGATGGATATCATGATTTTGTAACAAATAGAAATTGCTTACTTGTTGGACTTTCTCATTTAAGTAATGACGGCTTATATATTGTGGAAGATGTTAGAACAGATCAAATTCCATACTTTTTAAATCTATTGTCAAACATACCAGATTATGAATGGGCAGTTATAAAATTACCTGTTTTTTCAAATGTTTATGACAATAATGTTGTGCTCGTTCGCAAAAAAGCAGCTTAATCTGTTTATTTTAATATAAAAAACACAAGGTATGTGTTTTTTATATTTTTTATACCATTTTTGAAACGTCAACCATCTTGTCAAATTCATCGGCTGTTAGAAAGTTTAGTTTGATGGATGCTTCTTTGAGGGATATATTTTCTTTAAACGCTAATTTTGCCACTTTTGCTGCATTATCATAACCAATGTGTGGATTAAGTGCCGTTACAAGCATTAAGGACTTTTCAATATTTTCTTTTAATTTTTCTTTATTGGCTTCAATGCCAACAAGGCAATTTTCAACAAAACTAACAGCAACGTCGCTTAAAAGTGTAATCGACTGCAAAATATTGTAAATAATAACGGGTTTAAAAACGTTTAATTCAAAATGGCCATTAGACGCCGCAATCGTAATGGTTGTATGGTTTCCCATAACGTGTGCTGAAACCATTGTCATGGCTTCTGCTTGGGTTGGATTAACTTTTCCTGGCATAATGGATGATCCTGGTTCATTCTCTGGAAGATGAAGTTCACCAAATCCACATCTTGGACCTGATCCTAAAAATCTAATATCATTTGCGATCTTCATAAAACTACAGCTCAAAACATTTAAACTACCCGAAAGTTCTACCATCGCATCATGTGAGGCTAGTGCTTCAAACTTATTGGGCGCTGTTTTAAAAGGCTGATTTGTTAATTCAGCTAAAACCTTAGCAAATTCTTGTGCAAAACCTGGTATTGAATTAAGCCCTGTGCCAACCGCTGTTCCCCCTTGCGCTAATAAGTAAACATTAGATAGCGCATTTTTAATTCTAACGATTCCCATTGCAATTTGAGTTGCATAACCACTAAATTCTTGGCCCAAAGTCACAGGCGTTGCATCTTGAAGGTGGGTTCTGCCTATTTTGATTAAATCCTTAAATTCTAAGGCTTTATCCTCTAACGCTTTTTGAAAAAGGGAAAGAGCCGGTAAAAGTTTTTTATGAACGCTTAAAACACAGGCTATATGCATTGCTGTTGGGAAACAATCATTGGAAGATTGACCAAAATTAACATGGTCATTAGGGTGAATTTTTGTATTATCCTTTAACGTTGAATTGGCAACATTGGCAATAACTTCATTCAAATTCATATTCGTTTGTGTGCCTGATCCCGTTTGCCAAACACTTAAAGGAAAGTGATCATTAAGCTTTTGATCGATAATTTGATCGCACACAAAAACAATAGCATTTACACGTTCTTTATCAACTCCTTTTAGATTTTTATGAGCAATCGCTGCAGCTTTTTTTAAATATCCAAACGCTACAATTAAGTCGAGGGGCATTTTTTCTTCACCAATTTTAAAATTATTGCGTGAACGTTCTGTTTGAGCACCCCAAAAAGCATCAATAGGAACGTGAACATCCCCCATTGAATCTTTTTCTATTCTGGTTTTTCCTGTTAATTGTACCATGTTGTTGTCTCCTTATAATTTAGCAAAAAAAATGAAAAATCTTATTTTTCTTAACTGTTTGTTAACTTTTATTTGATATTCTAAAAATATAACGGGGGCCGTAATAGGCGGGGAGGAACTAATCGCGGTTCCTTGGCCATAGTCATACCTCTTTAAAGAAAGAGGAAGAAATCCCCCACACCTAGCTCGGGTGCATGAAATCTTGTATACAGAGGGATTGTACTTGTTTTGTCCAAATGAATCAAGTTTGGTCCAGCCACTTCCTTCCTCAATTTTGAGGTTTAAAACAGTGGATGGGGGGACTATTGCTCCGTGGCGGCGGAGGGGCGGACCATGGCGATTTGGGGAGCTGAGGCGGACCCCATCAGACGAAAAAGTCTGTTTAAAAATAGAAAAAGACTTTCCATAAGGTTTATAATTTTTTAGGTGTATTGATAACATATCGGGCTAAAAAAATACAAAAAATATAAATGGCGATATAAAAAATGAATGTTTTTTCAAAGTCAGATGCTAAATATATTCTGATTCCTTTTTCGCTTATTTTACCGGACCACATTTTATCTAAAAGAAGGCCTATTACTTGTTGAAGAATGGCTCCTCCAACCATATTAACGGTATTTGCAAACCCTAATGCAAGGCCTCTTATACCGTCTTGCGCATTGTTTGAAACACCCGTAAAACAAAGCATTTCAGCGCCTGCAAAAAAACCAAATAAAAATAAAAATATTTTTAAAACATATAATGATTCAAAATTACCATAAAGAATTGTTAAAAATGTTAAACATGTGCAAACAAGGCCAATTTGAATACCTTGATTAATGCGATTTCTTTTTTCAAAAAAATTAGGAATAACAAAGCTGCCAATACAAAGGCCAATAAATATAAAGGCCGTGCATTCAGCGGCAACTTCTCTTGTTATACAAAGCTTTTCCATAAAATATGTAACGCCCCATGTGTCTGAAAGAACAGCAAGAGGTGTATATAGCCCAAAAGCCAGAAAAGCATAAATAAAAATAAGTTTGTTATTGATAATTTTTTTAAGTTGAGACGTTATATTTTCAAAAGCATCAACTTTTTTAGTGTGTTCATCAATAACACCTTTTCTTGGAATAAAAAATACAACACACAAAAAAAGAATAAGGCCACCAATTGCGCTTATAAGGCCTGTATCACGCCATCCATAATGTTCCATTAAGAGACTTTGTGGTTTGCCAGCAATTAAAGCGCCAATTGTACCAAATGTTAATGTTAGCCCCATATAGAAGCCTTTTTTGCCTTCTGGCATGTTGTCACCAACTATTTTTAAAGGCGTTATAAAAGCAGCAGCAGATCCAGCACCAATTAAAAATCTTGCAAAATAGGCAATTTGTATATTGGGCGCTGTAAAAAATAACAAGGTTCCCAAAAAACAAATAAAAATGGAGATCATCATTGTGCGTTTTACACCGATTGAATCAAGAAAAAGTCCAATCGGAATTTGTAAAAGGCCATAAGCATATAAATAAATTGCGGGTATAAATGCAAATTGTTCGGCATTAAGGCTAAATTCACATCTTAAATCGTGCGCCATAACACTTGGTGCGACACGTAAAAAATATTGATACCCATAAAATAAGACAAGAAGGACCCACGTTATAAAAATAAGGGAATAATTTGATTGTTTTTTTTCCATAAACTAAGGCCTCCACCTTTCATATCCTGGGCGGTTTTTTGCCGTCAGATTTGTTTCTTTGGGAATATAATGAGCAACAGTTCCTGTAAAATTTGGACGATGATCTTTTTGCCAGGAATACAAACCTTTTTCATCTAACGGGTACATGTCATTCCCATGAAGCCATCCATGCCAAGCAGGCGAAATTTTACTAGCATCAGGTAGTCCTTTATAAAGAACCCACCTTTTTTTATTATCTTTTCTATGAGAAAAGTAACGATTCCCTAAAGAATCCATACCAATTTGTATACCAAATAGGTAAGATTTTAGGCAAAAAAACACATTACGCATATTTTTTAATAAAAAACGGGTCTTTCTTTGATTCTATCTTAAAAATAACTTGCTCACAAGAACATTAAGAATTTTTATGCATGCTTTGAATTAACTTATTTATTTATAAATTTCGTTATTAATTTTTAATGACCAACTGGTTGCATATTGTAAATTTTTTTAGACTAATGACTCAACAAGGGATTGTCGTGTTATAATGCAAAAATCTGCCCCATCAATAAAGTCCTTATTTTTATGCCTCATTCAAAAAAGAGCCCTTACAGGGAAAGGATTCCTGTCAAATTAACGGAATCTGAGTTCAATGAATTTGTCTTAAAGTACCTTCCAGAAAAACGTTACGGCCCTGGTTATAAAATTCCGTTTTTTAAAACTTTTAACTACATTTTGCATGTTTTATATACAGGATATGTCAGTGGAAAATGATACCGATAGAAAAAGATGAAACAGGAAAACCTGAAAATCATTATACAAGCATTTTTAAGATTTTTCAAAAGTGGATAGCCTTGGATTTGTTTAGAAATGTCTTTGAAAATTCAGTTTTATGTCTTTATGAAAAAGGGTTTATTGATACAAGTGTTATTCATGGAGATGGTACAACAACGATTGCTAAAAAAGGGGGTGATTGTTTGGGGTTTAGCGGTCACAAGCATATGAAAAGTGAAAAGATTGTTGCCTTTTGTGATCGCAATTGTAATGTGTTATCACCGATGGTGAGATCTCCTGGAAACAGCCATGAAAGTCCACT
>JAGOTX010000062.1 GCA_018061565.1 Pseudomonadota bacterium | reverse complement strand
GCAATGTCATCTGTTCCTAGGCCTGTTATAAAGCTTGATCCTACATTAGCAAATTGATACGTTGTCAAAACGACGATTTGATCTGTTGTAAACCTACTTGAATTGGTTCCAATTGCATCCAATTGAGGGATAGTCATATGCGCAATATCATCTGTTGTGATGGCTTGTATATTTTCTTCTCCAAGACCAGCTAAAGATGATGATTGAATAACACTAATTTGAGCCGTTGTAAAGGCAGCCATATGATCTGTTGTAAGACCAAGAATCTGCGTACTGCTTAAATTTGCAACTTGACTGGTTGTTAATTCTTTAAAACGACTTGTCAATAGAGCATTAATTTGGGCTGTACTTAAGCCTGGAATTGCACCGTCTTGAATAATTTTTGTTAAATCTTCTATTTCAAGTGCTGCAATATCATCTGTTCCAAGGCCTGTTATAAAGTTTGATCCAACATTACCAATTTGATCCGTTGTCAAAGTGACGATTTGATCTGTTGTAAACCTACTTGAATTGGTTCCAATTGCATTGAGTTGCTCTACTGTCATATGAGGGATATTATCTGTTGTGATGGCTTGAATATTTGCTTCACTAAGACCTACTAAAGCAGATGTTTGAATATTATCTATCTGAGCCGTTGTGAAGGCAGCCATATGATCTGTATTAAGATCTAATACTTGATCGTTTGTTAGATAGCTTATAAAAGCCTCATTTAAATCACTGAATGTTTCTGTTGGTATTGCATTGAGTTGTGCAGCTGAAAGACCAGGTACTGACAAGTCATTAATACTATTTAGTCTAACAGCATTTAAAACCCCAACATCATCAGACGACAATGCCTGAATTTGGGCTGATGTAATAACAGACAACAATTGCGTGTTAAGATTGGAACAAATATAAGTTGAAAGTGCATCTATTTGATCAGTCGTTAAATCATCAAAATCAGTTATACGAATGGCATTGATTTGATCAGATGTAAAGGCACCAACTGTTTCTGGTGCAATTGCTAAAATTTGTGACTGTGTTAATACGTTAGCAATATCATTTGTTGTAAGCCCTTGAACTTGTGCACTTGTTAAACTATTAATAAAAGCGGTGGTAAGCTGTGATAGGGGTTCGGTCCTTCCTATATTAAGCAATTGACTTGTTGTCATGTACTGTGAATTAGTACTGATATTGTTAAGTTGTTGGGATGTTAAGTTTTGAATATAAACACTGGGCGATAATGAAGCTAAAGCAGAACCATTTAAATAACCATAATAAACATTTTGATGTGAACTGGAATTTATGGTCGAAGTTGTAAATTTTTGAACTTGTGCAGATGTTAAGTTGTTAAGTTGATCGCTTATAAAGTATCCTAATTGTGTTGGACTAAATTGACCAAGACAAACTTCTGTAAACCCAGGAATTGAAGAACTTGAAATATAACCAATCTGATTACCAGTCATATTTTGAACAACTGTAATTCCAAATGAACTAACTTGAGAAGAGCTTAAATTTCCAAGTTGAGCAGATGTTAAAACATTAAACTGACCAGGATTTAATTGACCAATATCAATTACATTTATAGCACCAAAGCGCGACGCTGTTATATATGGCAATTGAGATCCATCAAAAAATTCAACATTTATATTTCGTAGTTGATTTGTTCCTAAATTAGTAACTACATTCGTTGATAATGCTTGAACTTGGTTTTGATCTAATTTAGATAAAAAAGTTGCTGGAATTGAATTGATTTGAGCAGAATTGATTCCAGCTAATGCATTTCCAGGAATAGTTTGTAGATTAGCTATACTTATTAGATTCCATCCTGTAGCAGTGGAAACATTATCACTTGTGAGTGCTAGTAAATCCTCCTGAGTAGCTGTGCTAACATTTACAGCAGAAAAAGTATTAACCGTTGACGACAATAACGCTGAAAGCAACAGCGTTTTTCTTATATATATATAAATTCTTTTATTTAGTAACTCCATTTGTAACTCCATTTTACGCACTAAATTTTAGAGGAAACCTCCCCACATAGTAGAATTGTATCAGAAAAAAAATATTTTAAAAAACATTTTTTTTAATTTTAATAAAGTTAATTTTAAATTAAAAATGTAAAAATGAATAAAAAGCTATAAACAAAGTTTGCTAAATGTAAAAAAAATATTACAGTGTTTTATTTGTTAAAAATAAAAAAATCTTATTAAGAAACCTTTGCATACCTTAAAAGATGTCATTTTAAGCCCCCAACGTGTCATTCCTTTGATGCCAGGAATCCACAATTTAATAGTACTAAACCCTTGATAAACAAGGATTTTATGGACCCTTGCCTTCGCAAGGGAGACAATAAGGTTAGGATTTTTTAGATAAAAATCCATTTTGCAACAATCTCATTAAATTTAATTAAATAAAGGAATATTCTTTTAAACATTAATGACGATAGGTTCTTTTTGGTCTTTATCATGGCGTGGTAAGTGCATGTATAAAAGAAGCGGAGACGCCAAACAGATTGAAGAAAAGGAACCAATTGTAATACCAATAATAATTGGCAAACTAAAGGACGAAATAACAGGCCCACCTGTAAAATAAAGCGCAAGAAGAGCAAGCAATGTTGTTGATGCTGTCATAATTGTACGGGAAAGTGTTTCATTTAAACTTTTATTGATGAGTTCAGCAAGTTCCATGCGTTTAAAGCGCTTAATATTTTCACGAATACGGTCAAATATAACGATTGTATCGTTAATGGAATAGCCTGCCGTTATCAATATTGCGATGACAGAATTTTCACTAAATTCTAAAGGGGTCCAGCAAAAAAGACTTACAATTGCTAAGCAGTCATGGAAGAGCGCAACAATTGCACAAACAGCGAATTGCCATTCAAAGCGCACAGCAATATATATAAGCATGGCTGCCAAAGCTAAAAGAACAGCTTTTAAAGCATTATTGGCAAGCTCTGTTCCAATTTTTGGCCCAACAGTTGAAATTTTCCTGTAGTCTTGATTTTCACCAATCACTTTTTTAACAGAATCAATCGCTGTTGTTTGCTTTGAATCATCCCCTTCTTGAAGCTCCACTTTAATAAGCAAATCTTTAGATGTTGCAAGTTGTTGAACGGCAACTTCACCAATATGTAGGGCATGGAGTTTATCACGAATATCGTCTAAATTGGGTTCATCTTTTAAGTGAACTTCAATAGAATGACCGCCTTTAAAGTCAATACCAAAATTTAGCCCCTTAAAGTAACCGATACTGCCTAGAAGGATAAAAAATCCTGCAATAAAAAATGTTACAAAACGAAACCCAATAAAATTAACATTTGTATTGTTTGGAATAAGTTGTAATGCCATAAGAGTATAACTCCTTTAAATTGGTAATGTTGTAAGGTTCTTTTTATTTTTAACCCAAAGATAAATAATTGCTTTTGAAAGTGAAAGCGCTGTAAAGAGGGAAATTAAAATACCCAAAGCCAATGTGACAGCAAAGCCTCGAATTGGACCCGATCCAAATTCATAAAGGACACTTGCCCCCAAAAGCGTTGTAAGGTTAGAGTCAATAATGGTTGTAACAGCACGTTTATAACCGGCTTGAATGGCAACCATAACTTTGGACCCAAGGCGCAGTTCTTCCTTAATGCGTTCATAAATTAAAACGTTTGCGTCAACAGCCATACCAATTGTTAAGGCAATACCTGCAATCCCTGGCAATGTGAGCGTTGCTTGTAAAATGGAAAGCCCTGCAAACAATAGAACTATGTTAAAAATCAAAGCAACATTCGCAATACCACCGAATACAGAATAACAGAGCAGCATAAATATGGAAACTAATAAAAAGGCATAAAACACACCTTGCTTACCATGACCAATAGAGTCTGCACCAAGGCTTGGCCCCACAACAGATTCTTCAACAACTTTTAAAGGAGCAGGTAAAGACCCTGCACGTAAAAGAAGGGCTAATTCATTTGCTTCCTTATAGGTAAAAGAACCAGATATAATCGCAGAACCACCAGAGATGGCAGAATTAAATACAGGTGCACTAATAATTTTATCGTCCAAAACCATGGCGAATTGGCGCTTAATATTATTTGCAGATATTTCTGCAAACTTTTTAGCACCTGGTGTGTCAAACTGAATAGAAACAGCTGGTTGATTCGAATCTTGTGAGATGGTAAATTTTGCATCCACTAAATTTTCACCTGTTAATTTTACTTCCTTTTTGACATATAGGTAAAATTTTGGCGTCATAACATTGCCTTTTTCATCATACTTTATATGACTAACGTCTTCTAAAATTTCAGATCCAGAAGGGGCTGAACCAATGGGTTGTCCGCTTTCACTTGTACGAACATGACCTGCTTCATGGTCAACAAGCCTAAAGGTTAATTTTGCTGTTTTACCAAGAAGTCTTTTAACATCTGCAGGGTTTTCAACACCTGGAAGTTGCAAAACAATGCGGTCTGTTCCTTGACGGAGGATGCTGGGTTCTTTTGTCCCCGTTTCATCCACACGGCGGCGAACCACTTCAACAGATTGTTCTAATATTTGTTTGTGTCGTTCTTCTAACACATCTTTTGGTATTGAAACAATAATCATATCTTCTTTAGCTTCAATCTTATAAGATCGATCAATTTTTTTTAAAACAGAAATAGCTTTGCCTGAATCCTGAACGTCCCTCAATGTTAAAGAGACAGCATGCTCTTTGTCTTGGCACATTCCAAGGTTTTTATAACCAACTTGTTCTTTACGCAGTAACTGGCGCATTTCATCTTTTATATGTTCAAGATAGTCTTTTGTTGCTGATTTTAAGTCAACCTCTAATTGTAACTGGGCGCCTCCCCTTAGTTCTAATCCCAAATTAACGGTGCTTTGCAGCCAAGAGGGCATCTTACAGAGGGTTTCTTCCTTTAAAATATTAGGAACAGAAAACAGTCCCCCTAAAATACAGATGGAAAAAATTAAAAATATTTTTATCTTTGATACATAGAACATATAAATGCCCCCTTTTTACAAAATGAACTAGGATGCTTTTGAATCTTTATCGGCTTTGTCTTTAGCAGGTTTTGATCCCTTTTCTTTTTGAGCAGATAACTTTGCAAGTTTACCATCATACTTGGATAAGATAGAAGCCTTTAAATGCTTTACTTCAATACCTGATGCAATTTCAAGTATGATTTCAGCGTCATCTACTTTAGAGATTATACCAATAAGCCCACTGTTTGTGACAACACTGTCGCCTTTTTTAAGGGAATCGAGCATTGTTTTTTGTTCATTTGCTTTTTTACTTTGTGGACGAATCATAAAAAAGTATAAAACACCCATAACTAAAATAAGGGGGATAAATTGCATCAACGGATTTGGGGCCGCTTGCGCTGCTGAATCTGCATGAAGCATTGATATTAAAAACATATTTTTATTCTCTTTAAAATTAAATCATTCCAGAACATGATACAAAGTGTATTTGAAAATTGCAAGATTTCAAAAATCTATTCTATGCATTGATTTACAAAACTTGCAATTATATAAAATCACACGTTTTCTAATTGTGCCCATAAAATTTTAAGGTCATCCCTTATTTTTGCGGCTTCTTCAAATTCCAAATTTGCGGCATGTTCACGCATTTTCTTGTTCAAACGATCGTATTCTTTTTGTATATCCTTTTGCGTTTTAAAGCTTTTAGCTTCTTTGTGTGATGTTTTTTTATGAAGGTCCTTTTCATTCCCCTCTTTATGGGGTTCGATTTTACGTGTAACGGTTGTTGGCGTTATATTGTGCTTTGTATTATAATCTTCCTGCTTTTGACGACGACGATTTGTTTCGTCCAACGCTTCCTTCATGGATTTTGTAATCGTATCTGCAAAAAGAAGAACTTTACTTTCTGAATTTCTTGCAGCGCGACCAATGGTTTGAATAAGGGATGTTTTAGACCTTAAAAAGCCTTCCTTATCAGCATCTAAAATAGCGACAAGACCACATTCTGGAATATCTAACCCTTCCCGTAAAAGGTTGATACCAACAAGGACATCGATCTCGCCTGCTCTTAAAGAGCGGATAATTGCTATACGTTCCAATGTATCAATATCTGAATGCATATAAGAAACGTGAAGACCAACATCTTTTAAATATTCTGTTAAAGATTCTGCCATTTTTTTTGTAAGTGTTGTAACCAAAACACGAAAGCCTTTTTGAACCGTTTCTTTACATTCATGAATCAAATCATCGACTTGATGTTCACATGGATATATAAAACAGGGGGGGTCAATAAGCCCTGTTGGACGAATAATTTGTTCAGCAAAGACGCCTTTTGTTTGGTCCATTTCAAAAGGACCAGGCGTTGCGGATACAAAAATTGTTTGTGGGCGCATATGGTCCCATTCTTCAAATTGAAGAGGGCGATTATCTTTACAAGAGGGTAATCTAAAGCCAAAATCAGAAAGAATTGTTTTTCTGGCTCTGTCCCCCTTAAACATGCCGCCTATTTGCGGGACCGTAACGTGCGATTCATCAACAATTAAAAGTGCGTCTTTTGGAAGGTATTCAAAAAGTGTGGGGGGGGGGGATCCCTCGGTTCTGCCCGTTAGGTACCTTGAATAGTTTTCAATACCAGCGCAACTGCCTGTTGATGCCATCATTTCAAGGTCAAACTTAACACGTTGACGAAGACGTTGCGCTTCAACAAGTTTGTTTTCTGCTTCAAATTCAATTAAGCGCTTTTCAAGGTCAACTTGTATTTGTTTTGACGCTTGCTGTAATGTTGGGCCTGGCGTTACATAATGGGAATTGGCAAAAATTAAAACACTTTCGAGCTTTTCATATTTTTGTCCTGTTAAAAAATCGTGTTCTGTGATTGATTCCAATTCATCACCAAAAAAGCTAAGACGCCAAGATCGATCCTCACTATGGGATGGGAATATTTCTAAGACATCCCCCTTTTTACGAAAGCTTCCCCGAACAAGGGAAAGATCGTTTCGCTGATAATGCAAAGCAATGAGCTGACTGACTATTTGGTCAATCCCTTTTGAATCCCCAACGTTTAAGGGTAAGGTCATTTGCATATAGGTTTCAACACCGCCAATACCGTAAATACAAGACACACTTGCAACAATAATGACATCATGTCGTGTTAGAAGGGACCGTGTTGCACTATGGCGCATACGATCAATTTCTTCATTAATGGCGGCTGTTTTTTCAATATATGTATCTGATCTTGCAATATACGCTTCTGGTTGATAGTAATCGTAATAAGAAACAAAATATTCAACAGCATTATTGGGGAAAAATGTTTTCATTTCATGGTAAAGCTGGGCTGCTAGTGTTTTGTTTGGTGCCATAATTAAAGCAGGGCGCTGCGTTTTTAAAATGACATTCGCTATTGTAAAGGTTTTACCGGACCCCGTGACCCCCAGCAACACTTGATTTTTTTCTAAGCTATCAATCCCTTCTACAAGATCTGAAATTGCTTTTGGTTGATCACCTGATGGAATTAGATGTGAAATCAATTCAAAAGGTTTTGGATCTTTTTTAATCGGTTCCAAATTAAAAGGACAAAGAGAGGGGTGCATTTTTAAAATAAATTGATCAATTCTGTATAGAGCATTATAAAGCATCTAAAACTATAATACCAAGTTCCAAATTAAA
>JAGOTX010000061.1 GCA_018061565.1 Pseudomonadota bacterium | reverse complement strand
TCTTGTTGAAGTTGAGCAACGTTTGCATTTGCTAAAGCATCTTCAGCAGTTTGTCTTGCAGTGTTTGCTGCTTGCAAGTCTTGTTGAAGTTGAGCAACGTTTGCATTTGCTAAAGCATCTTCAGCAGTTTGTCTTGCAGTGTTTGCTGCTTGCAAGTCTTGTTGAAGTTGAGCAACGTTTGCATTTGCTAAAGCATCTTCAGCAGCTTGTTTTGCGGCATTTGCAACATCTAATTCCGCTTGGAGTCTATCAACTTCTGCTGCTTGATTTTGAAGTGGCGGATTTTGCGCTAAAGCACTTAAAGCTTGAGCTGTTAAACCTGAGTTTTGATTCACTGGAACATTCTCTAAATAATCATCGTCACCTAGATTTTCAGATTCACCATCTTTATTTCTCTTTAATAGATCAGCTAAGTAATCTGGTTTAATAGTTACACAGTCTTTTTGATATGGCCAATCTTGATGATTAAAAACTTCATCTCTTTTTTCTGTAAAAGATGTATTTTGGGAAGTTAAGAATTTTGGCAAAATTCTTACACTTTTTTCAATACCAGGAACTATATTTTTTGCCTCATTTTTATATTCATCTTCGGAGTGCCCTAACGATTGCCAAATACTTTTAAATACAAAAACATCACAAACCCTAAGTACATTATAGAGTTTTAAATGTTCTTCTTTTTCTTCTTGAGGGATATTTATATACTCATCAATTGATGCTGGAATACACGAACTACTTGTTAATAAATACGCTATTAGTGATCGATGAAAACCATTAGCAGCTATTTCTCCTCTTATAGGTGTTAAATCTTTAGTATGTTTTGATACTTCTGTTCTTTTGACGTTATAGATATTACAAAGACTATTTACAATAAGCTGCTGATCTTCTTGCGGTATATTGGTCATTGAATAGACGGAATCTGTTGCATAAATAATTTTTGACAAGCTTAAAGAAAGAGACGCCATAAATAACGATCTTAACAAAAACCTACTATACTTTTTTTTATATAAATTACTTTTTTTCATTTTAAATATCTTTCTTTATTTTTAAAACATTTCATCAGCGACTTTAGCATCATCTAGATCTAAATTTTCGTCTGTTTGAAGGACATTACTCTGCCATCTTCCCACATGGCTTTTTTTACTTTTTATGGATCCTCTTTCGGATCCTTGAGTGAAACGTTCAAGCAATGTACCCTTATCTCTTTCTAGAGAGGAGATCTGTTTTGTCTGTTCACTCAGTTGGGCTCTTAAAGCGGCATTATCTTTACCTAACTGTTCTGAAAGGGCTGTTAAGCGCTTTACCTCTGCATCAAGGGTTTTGATTTGTTTTTTATAAGCTTCGTATCGTGTAAAAAAAGAAACTAAACCATTGCTAAGTTTTGTATACCAGCTTGTAATTGTTGAAAATTTAAAATTACCAAAAGTGGCATTTGCTTCTGGAAGGCTAGCAATGCGTGTAGTTGGATCTTGCGGGGGGCTCATATCAGATGTTGATAAGTTTCTTCTAGCTGGAGTTGTGGCGGCACTTGTGCTATTATAGCCATCATGATCGACAGAGCCAGCTCCCAATGATTGATTTATTGCGATAATAGCAAATCCACCATACATTAGTGATCGTATTATTTTTGTCATTTTATTTCCTTTATTTATAAGATGTTAATTTTTTATTAAAAAATGTTAACAAAAAATTAAATCATATCATTTTGTCGGTTTTTGGATTTTAGATAATTTTATTTTAAATGTCAATATACAATTTACTAAAATTTTTACATTTATATAGATATAAGAGACTGTTGCAAAATAGATTTTTATATCAAAAATCCTAACCTTATTCTCACCCCTGCGAAGGTATGGGCTATAAAATTCTTATATAGCGAGCCCAAGATAAAATGATTAAAATTGATTTTTTTTTGAAAATATCTTATTTTTGTTAACTTTTTGTTAACCTTTTGTGTGATAGTCTAACAATAGAACGATGAGATTTTAAGTGAAATTAAGATCGCCAAAAATTCCGTTTTAGGGGGCCGCAATAGGCGGGAAGGAATTAATCGCGATTCCTTGGCCATAGTCATACTAGAGGATAAACAGACTCTGGAACAATGCCCTTCGAACCTACTTTGAGTAGAAACGAACCTTGTATACAGGTGAGATTCTACTTGATTTGCCAAATGGCTTCAACCCATTTGGTTGGCACCGCTGTCTCTTTTTTAAAAAAAGACGAACACGTGTCCGGGTGACTATTGCTTCGTGTGAGGCGGAGGGGCGGACAATGGCGATTTGGGAAGCTGAGGCGGACCCCATCAGAAAACAAAAATATTCAAAATTAAGCTTTCATACTATCATTGCAGATTATTCATTATTTCATACTCTCCATTTAAAATCCTACACACATTATTCGATTTGAAGTTTAGTGTGCTTTATTTTAAAGAAAAACAATCTATCATTATTTTATTTTGAGTCTACTATATATCAAGGCTTTTAAATTCTTAATTTATAGATTCCTGCTTTTGCAGGAATGACAAAAGAAGGAGCAGGAATGACAATTCTGATTTTGAAACAGCCTTTATAAGATTGACGTTAAGCAAGACAATGATTGTTCTTGATCAAACTCTCTTAAAATAGTCATAATAATGGAGTTAGATTTAATGATTAACATCAATGGTGACAACTTTATATTTTGGTTTTTTAAAATTTGTTAAAAAAATAAAAGAAAGACTGATGGTCCTTTTAAAAAAACTTTCGCCTAAAAGTTTATTGGCACGGTCGCTTCTTATTCTTATAACGCCCTTGCTTTTGGTTCAAGTTGTTTTAGGGCACATGTTTTTTGATCGTCATACAAAAGCAATTTTAGAACTGCTTTCAACCAATATTGCTGGCGAAATTTCTTTAGCCCTTGAATGGATGGAATCCAATAGAGATATTTCTAAAATTCAAAAGCTGGCACAAAAAAACTTAGATATTTCGATTTCTGTTTTGCCCAAAAGCAAGCTTGATCGATCTGGTATATTTAAAAAGCAATACCTTTATGAACATTTACGCATTGCTTTAGATGAAAAATTAAAAAGACCTTATTTTGTCAATATTACGACTGACGATATTTTTATTCAGGTGGAATCAAAATACGGTGTTTTAGAATGTAAAATGAATAAAAGAAAATTGTTTAGTAGAACAATCCCCCTTGTTTTGCTTTGGACAACTGTTTCAGCTTTTCTTTTGTTTTTAGTGGCATCTATGTTTATGCGCAATCAAATTCGCCCCATCATTCGCCTTGCAAAAGCGGCTGAACACTTTGGTCGGGGGGATAACTCCATTGATTTTATCCCAGAAGGCGCTAAAGAAGTGCGCCAAGCCGGAATTGCCTTTTTAATGATGCGGGAACGTCTTATGAAATTGCTGCAAGATCGCATGCAAATGTTGGCCGAAGTTTCCCATGATTTAAGAACGCCTTTAACGCGCATAAAACTGCAGCTATCCATGATGGAAAAAAATGACGAAATTAACCTCATGCAAAATGATATAAAACAAATGCAAGGCATGATTGATGGATACCTTGCCTATTCAAGAGGAACACTCATTGAAAAAAATATGCTTGTTAATTTAGGGGATGAACTGCGAAAAGTGTGTTCAAAATATCACAGTAAGGACTTTTTGATTAAAATTGATTGTCCATCAGCAATAAAAATTTCACTAAAGGTTGAAACTTTTAACCGTTTGTTAACGAACCTTGTTGTAAACTCAACATTGTACAGTACCTGTCTCAATGTTCATGTGCAGTTGCTGGGTCATTTTGTTGAAATTATTTTAGACGATAATGGGCCTGGCATTCCAGAAGATGAGCGTGAAAATGTTTTTAAGCCCTTTTATCGCTTGGACGCGGCCCGTTCACAAAGTGGGGCAAATGTTGGACTAGGACTAAGTATTGTAAGAGATGGTATAAGAACACACGGTGGACAGATTGCTCTTAAAGCCTCCCCGCTTGGTGGAGTAAGAGTTTTGATTAAACTGCCTGTTTAGGACTAAAATTATTTATGGAGTTGCTATTATGGCAAAAATGGAAAAAATGATGAATTCAAAAGCGAGCATGTCTCAGCCTAAAGCGTCAGCTTATCAAAAAACAGGGGACGCTCAATCTAAAGCAAAAAGTGCAAAAAAAGCGACGTCTAATGCAACAAAGAATGAAAATGTATTTATGAATGCATCCCAAAAAATGCAAGAGGCCATGAAAAACATGAACCCTTTTTCAAACACTGCAGAATCAACGTTTAAAAACTTTCAACACCAAGGAGATATGCCCAAAATGGATCAAGACAAAATGATGAATATTCATAAAAAAAATATGGAAACTTTAAATGAAGCGAATAAATTAGCGTTAGATGTTATGCGCCAAATAGCAACCCTTCAAGGCCAATTTATGACACAAACATTTCAAGAAGTTGATCAAATCATTCGTGAAAATTTGGCATTTAAAAATACCAATCCACAAGAAACGGTTAAAAAACAAACTGATCGCTTTCAAGGAGCTGTTCAACGCGCTATGGACCATTCCAAAAATGTGTCACAAGTTATGCTAAAATCAAACCAAGAATTGTTTAAATCGGTGCAAAACCGTTTTGAAGAAGGCATGAAAGAGATGAATTCAAGCTTTAATAAAACGAAACATTAAAAAAACTAAAAAAAAAATGTTTTTTTAGACATATTATAATAGAAAAAAGTTAAAATTTTAGCTAATATACTATCATGAGTTTGTTAATTTAAATGGAAAATAGATGCGTATTTTATTAATTGAAGATGATTCTTCCGTTGCCAAAAGTATTGAAAATGTCTTAAAAAATGAAGGTTTTATTTGTGATAGCACAGATCTTGGTGAAGATGGCCTAGAGATTGGAAAGCTTTACGAATATGATTTGATTATTTTGGACTTAATGCTGCCAGATATGGATGGCTTTGAAGTGTTGAAGCGTCTTCGTGCATCTCAAATCCAAACACCTGTTCTTGTTCTTTCAGGTCTTGGTGAAATTGAAGACCGAGTCCGTGGTCTTGGTTTTGGCGCAGATGATTATTTAGTTAAGCCCTTTAGTAAAAACGAACTTTTAGCGCGCATTCATGCGATTGTTCGTAGAAGCCGTGGGCACAGTGAATCTATTATTCGAACAGGTAATCTTGTTGTTAATATGCGTAACCGTACAGCCAGCGTTAATGGAAAAGTCTTAACTTTAACAAGTAAAGAATATTCAATTTTAGAATTGCTTTCCCTTCGTAAAGGGTCAACCCTTACAAAGGAAATGTTCTTAAATCATTTATATGGCGGGATTGATGAGCCTGAATTAAAAATTATTGACGTGTTTATTTGCAAACTTCGCAGGAAACTTGCTGAAGCAATGGACGGTGATGATTGTATTGAAACAGTTTGGGGCCGTGGTTATGTTCTGCGTGAACCATTTACCGCAGAAGAACGCCTTCTTCATGGATATCCACCGTTTACAAGTTCATCATCTGATCAAGCAAATGATCAACGTATCACAATGTCTTAACCATTTTTAAAAGAAAGATATTCATTATGAAAAAAATATTGTTAGGCGTTGTAGCGCTTGCTTCTTTTGCTTTAATTAGTTGTAAAAAAGAAAATGCAGAATTAAAAATTGGTGTATCTGCAGATTATCCACCTTATATGTTTTTAGATGAATCGGATAAAAACAAGCTCACCGGATTTGAAATTGACATGTTTGACGAAGTTGCTAAGCGCATGAAGAAAACAGTTCGTTATGAAAATGTTTCTTTTGATTCCCTTTTAAATATGGTGGTTGATAAAAAAGTAGACGCGGCAATTGCAAGCCTTTCTATTACAAAAGAACGTCAAGCAAAAGTTGATTTTTCAATTCCTTATGTTTCAACTGGGTTTGCTTTTGTTGTGGTTGATCCATCCATTCAAGAGATTGACGATTTGTCCGCTAAAGTTATTGGTGTACAAGCTGGTACAAGTTATGAGGATGTGTTTTTGCATGATGTGAGTCCACTGCTTTCATCATTAGATCCTGCGATTGAAAAAAACAATTCAGATTTGATCCAAAAACTAAAGGGCGGCGAAATTCATGGAATCTTTACCGGTAAAGCAGATGCTGAGGCTTTTGTGAAGGCTAATAACGACCTTCGTATTTTACCAATCAATTTAAAAGATGAAGATAATTTTGCCGTTGCATTCCCGAAAGCTTCTGAACTTCAAAAGGATGTGGATGCAACATTATCCGCCATGATTACGGATGGAACAATGAAAAAATTAAAAACCAAATGGTTATTAGATTAGTTAAGATTTTAAAATGACTCTTTTTAAGGCGCCAAAATTTTGGAATAGTGATTCGTTACTTTCCAAGCTATTGGCGCCTTTTTCATATTTATATTTATTTCTTGTTTACATAAATAAGAAAAATATTGAACCTGTAAAACTTTCTGTGCCAGTTATTTGCGTTGGTAATTTGGTGATGGGGGGAGCTGGTAAAACCCCGACAGTTATTGCACTTGTTGAAATGTTAAAGAAAATGGGCGAAAATCCCCATATTATTAGCCGCGGTTATGGTGCGATTGTAAAGGGGTTAAAAAAAGTTGATCCTAAATGGCACCATTATTTACAAGTAGGCGATGAACCCTTAATGCTTTCAAAAGTGGCACCCACATGGGTTTGTCCGAATAGAGTTAAAGCAGCAAAAGCGGCCATTGCTGATGGTGCAACAATTATTGTTATGGATGACGGCTTTCAAAATAATAGCCTTATAAAAGATTTTAATGTTTTGGTTGTTGATGCTTATCAACGCTTTGGCAATAAAAAAGTTTTCCCTTCAGGGCCTTTACGTGAACCTTTAAACGATGGTTTAATACGGGCCGATATTGTTGTGCTTGTGGGGGATGAAAAGCCGAAAGATCTTGTCTACATTAAAAATGTATTACAAGCTAGATTTAAAGCAAAAACTTTGCCAGAAAAACCGCATGAACGTGTTATTGCTTTTGCAGGTCTTGGATACCCTGAAAAATTTAAAGTATCGCTTTTAAATGCAGGTTATAAAGTTGTTGATTTTGTAACGTATCCTGATCATTTTCCTTATACGATTACGGAAATGGAAAAGCTTTTAAAAAAAGCGCAAAGTAAAAAAGCAAAGCTTATTACAACATCAAAAGACGCGATACGTGTTCCAGCACATTATAAGGAAAAAATTGACGTCTTTAAAATTAATTTAGAATTTGATGATATTGATTTTTTAGAAAAAAACTTAAAAACTGCGCTTAATATTTTAGCGTAAAATATAGCTAGCCCAAGATAAAATGATTAAAATTGATTTTTTTTTTAAATCTTGTTTTTCTTAACTTTTTGTTAAGCTTTCATGTGATACTCTAATAATAGAACGATGAGATTTTAAGTGAAATTAAGATCGCCAAAAATTCCGTTTTAGAGGGCCGCAATAGGCGGGGAGGAATTAATCGCGATTCCTTGGCCATAGTCATACCAGAGAATATTAAGACTCTGGAACAATGCCCTTTGAACCTACTTTGAGTAGAAACAAACCTTGTATACAGGTGAGAGTCTACTTGATTTGCCAAATGGCTTCAACCCATTTGGTTGGCACCGCTGTCTCTTTTTTAAAAAAAGATGAACATGTGTCCGGGT
>JAGOTX010000060.1 GCA_018061565.1 Pseudomonadota bacterium | reverse complement strand
AATCAAGTAGAATCTCACCTGTATATAAGGTTTGTTTCTACCCAAAGTAGGTTCGAGGGGCATTGTTCCAGAGTCTGTTTATCCTCTAGTATGACTATGGCCAAGGAATCGCGATTAATTCCTCCCCGCCTATTGCGGCCCCCTAAAACGGAATTTTTGGCGATCTTAATTTCACTTAAAATCTCATCGTTCTATTATTAGAGTAACACATGAAAGCTTAACAAAAAGTTAAGAAAAACAAGATTTAAAAAAATCAATTTTAATCATTTTATCTTGGGCTCGCTATATATCAAGGATTTTAAATTATTAATTTGTAGATTCTTGACTTCAAAGAAATGACAATTCTCATTTTTCAGGAGTCTTAAACTAAAATAAAAATCTTCATTATTTTTTAACCATTATGGTGGAAAATATAATAAGAATCATAAAAAGTTAAAGCTTTATGTCTTTGGATATTTTAAAAAAACGTGTTCTTATCGTTGATGATTATAGAACAATGCTTCGTATTATTGGCAATCTTCTTCGTCAATTAGGATTTGAAAATATAGAAGAAGCAACAGATGGACAAGCCGCTCTTGAGGTGCTTGCAGGATCTCAAATAGATTTTATATTGTCAGACTGGAATATGGAACCAATGTCTGGACTTGAACTTTTAAAAAATGTGCGATCCAATGAACGCACAAAAAATATTCCATTTATTATGATTACTGCCGAAAGCAAAGCAGAAAATGTGATTGCTGCAAAACAAGCAGGAGTTAATAACTACATTGTTAAGCCCTTTAATGCCGTAACACTCAAACAAAAACTCGCTTCAGTTCTTGGAGATTTTTAAAAATGGCAGAAAATAATGAACAAACTAATAATTTAGATGACTTTGATCTATGGGGGGACTCAACAACCGTTGAAGAAAACGACGTAGACCGTACCCTTATTCGTTTAAGTGAATATCTGTTAGATGAAGTTGCCCAAATGTTTGATCTTGTGCAAAATATTTTTAATGAAGTTTGCTCAACACAAGAAGCTATGACACATGAAGACCGTGTTAAAAGAGAACTTCTTGCTGTTGTTGAAGCAACAGCAAGTGCTACGAATACTATTTTAGAATCTGCTGAATATTTAGAAAAAATGGCTAAACTTTTACCAGAAGATAAACAAAAAGAAGCAATTGAACACATAACAAAAATTTATGAAGCGTCCTCTTTTCAAGATATAACAGGGCAAAGAATTAAAAAAGTTGTATTGGCAATTTTAACATTAGAAAATAAACTTGGCTTTATTATGGAAAAAATTTTAAAATCTTCAAAATTGAAACACATCATAAGCGCGGATGAAAGCAACATTACAAAAAACAATCACTTCAAAATGCCTGGTACTGTTGCTGAAGCAAAATTAATGAATGTCCAAAATTCAGAGCCCCTCCCCCCTAAAAACGAAGTACAACAACACTCTAAAGATACTTTAGCATTTGGTCCAGCATTACCTGAACATGCAAAATCGCAAGACGATGTAGACGATATTTTTAAAAAATAAAAAAGGATAAGCCAATCTATCTTATAAATTAACTTATCCTAAAAAGTAAACTAGAAGCTGATTCTTGTTCCAACAATAAAGACTTGACCACTATTGTTATCAATTCCAGAGTTGCGTTTTGCTGCATTTGAAAAGTCAATAGCATTTTGGCATGTTTTTGAACGAATAAAATCAACCTCAGCAAAAAACTTAAGCCCTGGTAACACGTTATAGTCTGCCGTTATTGTTATAGCGTCGCTACTTGTATTGCCTGTGGCATCAAATTTTCTTTTTGAATTAAAGTATGCAACAGCAAATTGATAAGCATCCATCTTATATTGAACACCTAAATCCCATGTTTTACCGGCATTACCCTCATTTAAATTATATACCGTTTGAACACTATTTACTGTTAATGTTATTGGGGCATTGGGCATACGGGACTTACCATTATTGACAAAGCTTCCACCAAAACGCCAGTTTTTATATCCCAAAATTAAACCTAACTGGTAGGAAGATGCATTATTTAAAGCACCAACAGTCCATGAAGCATTATTGCCACTTTTTGTATTAAACTTAGATGTTTCACGAACATATGTTACATCTGCGTTGATAGATAAATCGTCCCATGCATTTGCATAAGAAACCCCAACTGCAACATTATTGGTTCCAAAAGCAGAATTATCCTTATCTGGATAAAGCCCTGAATCATTTGCAATTGACTTTGCCGCAGCATTCGTATTTAAAGACTGGCGCCCTGTTATAGAGGTATTTGGCGTATAAGAAATACCTGCTTGAAAGCCATTTACAACAGGTGAGGAAACAACAATTTTATTGGAACGCCTTGTATAACCTATGAGGTGAACGCCCCCCACAACACCTGATGACATGTTATATATACTTGTGGATGTCCCATCAAGTCCAACGGCACCACCTATTAACTTATAAGCACCTTGTGTAAATGTGTCTTCAGTACCGCCAACAGCACCTACTTGAACAGTTCCATATTTATCATGACCAAATTCAATATAATTGCGGTCAATATCAACAATGTCCGGAATCGCTGTAAAATTGGCACGCCATTTATAAGTTAACCCACTATCGTTTTCACCCGTTGCTGTAAAATATAAGTCAGACTGCCCAATACTGATAAGGGGTGCACCATTTTTCCTACCACCAGATGTCACTTTTTGCTTACCTGCAGCCCCTGCAATGGAGGTTGCAGCAGAAATAACAACAGTTGGCGCCTTTCCTGCCAATACTACACTTGAACTCAAACAAAGGGCTAAAAATAAAGAGGTTAACTTGCTTTCCATATTAATATCTATATACAATTATCGATTGCGATTCTAAAAGAAAACTTATCAAAAATCAAGAAGCGATATTTTTTTCTTCATGTTCATTTCATGAGACGCCATACAAAATTTATAAAGCTCAATTTTTATGTTTAAAATTCAGCATAGTCTTCATGACTTTTAACATCTAGCTTTCGTGTTCTTTTTTTCTTATTTGTATTATTTTTTTCAGAAACTTTAAACTGCTTAATACTTGATTCTATAGACGCTGAAAAATCTTTAATTTGGTCGAATAATTCCTTATTTTGAGATGACATATTTTTATTTGAAAGAATCATTTGCTCGGCCTGCATTAAAGATGAATTAACATCTCTAAATTGATTGATTTGAACTTCTGATGATGCAGCAATAGAATTGATCGTTTCAGATATCTGTGCAATTGAACCAACCATAGTTTTAAATGTCTGCCCTGCATCTTGAATGAGCAACGACCCACGTTTGATTTTTTTATTACTTTGTTTGATCAACAGTTTAATTTGTTTTGAAGATTCTGCAGATCGTTGCGCTAAAGTTCTAACCTCTTCTGCAACAACGCTAAATCCTTTACCAAAATCACCGGCCCTTGCTGCTTCCACAGCCGCATTGAGTGCCAGCAAATTGGTTTGAAAAGCAATATCATCAATAACACGAATAATTTCAAATATTCTTTCACCAGATGCTTCTATTTCTTCAACCGCATGAACTGCATTTTCTAAAACTTCGCCTCCTTTTTCGGCTACTTGTTCAGATTTATTCACCAATTCACAAGCTGCCTCTGATTCTAAATTATTATCTTGGACCACTGAAATTAATTTATGAATCATTTCTTTTGCATTAGCAATCATCAAGACATCTTCATTTTTTTTATCCCTTAAAAGGTCTGAATCACCATTCATTTTGCCAGTAAGCATTCCCATATTTTTTACAAAGAAAACAGTATCCGCTAATGCTTCATCTAAAGTTTCGTTGACATGATTAACGTTCTTTACAATGTCTTTAAAAAGTCCTTTATATTCTGTGAAAATTTTATGTGTAAAATCGCCCTTCGCCATAATTTTAAGCGTATGATTAAGCTCTAAGAGACTTTTTTCAACATGGTCTGAAAGCATATTTAAATCTTTTGCAATATAAAGGGCTATACCTTCCTTATTTTGTGTATCAAGCTTTTTTTTAAAATCGTAATGAATAATAGATTGAACAACTGAGTTAACCTCATACCGTAATATATCATCTCTTTCCTGATAAGATGTATTAATCGTGTATTCTTGTCCGTTTCTTTGTTTTTCTTGTTGTGTTTGAAATAAATTTAAAAAATTATTTATAGACTGTTCTATATGCCCTATTTCATCATCAGATTCAATTTTAAAACGGTAATTAGAATCTTTTTTCAAATCTTGAAGACCAGAATGAATTGTCAAAAAACGATTGGATAATATTTTATCAATTGATCTTTTTACCACTGTATAAAAGAAAAAGAGGAGAAGAAGGAATAAACTATGAAAGAAAACAACATTGTATATAGTTTTTTCAAACTTTTTTTCAAGTCTATTGTTTAAATCATTAACTGAATCTACCCAAAGTAAATCCCCAATAATATTTAATTCATTCATGGTTTTCATAAGTTCATCAACATTAAGACTCTTTTCTTCAATTTTATTTATAACAATATTTGTTTTTTCTTCGATTTCATTTAACTTATAAATGAAATTTTCACAATATTGATTGTTTTTTAATGCAAATTGATCCATATAATATTTTATGTTTTTTATTGCGTTTAAGGACTCAAATAAAAATTTATGATAATCACTGCCTTTTAGCTCTTTGTTGTTAGATGTTGCAAATTTTATATTAGCAAGCATATTCATGTATTCCGGAAAATAATCCGAAACAATAAATGTTAAACCACGAATTTCAAAATTATCATCTAAATAGTTTCCAGCGTCGTTCGCTATCGTATGAATTGTTTCTGCAATTTTTTGTAAAGAAGATGTCAAATTTTTATCTAATAGTGCCTTAATAAAACTTGTCAATTCTTTATCATCTAACCCAAACATTTTAAGGTCTGATTGTTGCATTAATAAAGGATTTTCACCTTCTATCTTTTCATCATTCATAACAGCTTCATGAATTGAATTGTGCATAGAAATAAGCTTGTATACAATTGAAACCCCGACCTGTTCTTTGTAGATAGAATAAATTTTTTGACCATCTTTAAACAGAATAAATAACTGTAATACTATAAACAACAACGGTAATATTTTTAATTTTTTCTTTATTTTATTGCTTATTATATAGTTATTCATAAAATCACACCTTTTTCAAAAGCAGTCTCTTTAACATGATATTTTTTCATGGTCTAGCTATACTTTATCTCAAAAATATTAAGAACATGTTAATAAACCTGCTAAAAAACATCTTCTCTATTCATAAAAATAAAAAAACATGCGACCAGTTATGGTTTTTTTTTTTTAAATGGTCCAAGATAAGAAATGCAAAAGATTTAGTCACTGTTTTTTATCAATAATGTTTAACGGTTCATTTTTATTATATCTTATAAGTTCATTCTTAATTTTGATTTTTATATTTTTTAAAATACTCAACATTCTTAAAGAATATAAAAAAAATAAAAATCAACTTCATTTTACAAATTATATATTAGAAAACATCTCAGTTCCTTGGTGTGTTTGGGATATTAACAAAACTTTGGTTGAAACATCCCATACATTTTCAAAGCTTTTAAATTTTGACCCTCAAAAAATCATAACAATTGAAGATATTTTTAAAAAACTTAATGCGGGAACATTTAGCCCTTTAAGCAAAGCTGTAAACCACCTTTTAGAATTTGGCGGTCTTTTTAATGTACAGGTAACATTAGAAGAAAAACAAAAAGAAGTTAAATTTTTTGGACAAGCCCTTCAATACGAATATGAAGGCAATAGAAAAAATATTATCATTTTCACTGTTCTAGATATTACCAAAACGTATGAACAAGAAACGAACACTCAAAATTTAATTAATCACCTAAAATCTGAAAATGAAATGTTGCACTTTTTGGCAAATGAATCACCTCTTGCCTTATGGCATAGAAATAATCAAGGCGGTATTCACTATTGTAATAAATCGTATGCCGGTGCTTTAAGCGTTAGCGTATCAAAAGCTGTTGCAGAAAGCTTAGAACTTATTTCGTCCAGACAAGTAAACCTTCATGAGTTATCAAAACAAGCACTTATTCATTCTGAAAAAATGATAGCAAGAGCCCACACCGTTATTGATGGACACAGACGCCTTTTAGAATTGGCTGAAATCCCTATGAAAGATTCTGGAACAACCATTGGTTATGCCATGGATATAACCGAAATTGAAGACTTAGAACTTAAAATCAAGAATACAACAAAAGCGTATAGAGATATGCTAGATGCTTTATCCATACCGATTGCTGTATTTGACGAAGAACGTCATATCAATTTTTACAATCTCGCCTATCAACAGCTTTTTGAATTCTCATTTGATTTTTTAGCAAAAAAACCAACCCTTTCTGAAGTGCTTGATGACTTAAGAAGAAGAAGAAAAATCCAAGAGTATTCATCTTTTCAAGAACACAAAAAAGAAAGAAACACACTTTTTAACGATCTTTTATCCCCAATAGAAGAAATATCCTATCTTCCAGATGGCAAAACATTAAGAATAAGAATATCGCCCTATCCATTAGGCGGTGTTCTTTTTATATTTGAAAACATCACAAGTCAACTCGTCCTAGAAAGGGATGTCAACACCCTGCAAGCCGTTCAAAAAACAACAATCGACCACCTTCATGAAGGGATTATTGTGATCGGAAACGACGGAAAGATCCGCCTCTTTAATCCTGCTGTTCTAAAAATTTGGGCAATTGACACGATGAATGATCAAGATTCTCATATTCAACAATGGTTATCATCTATTTCGCATATGTTCTTAAATGAAGAACAGCACCAAAATTGGCAACAACAACTTGCAAAACGCTTTTCTGAAAGACACCCCATATCTGAAAAACTATATCTCATTAATGGCAGTGTTATCGAATGGTTTTATGTGCCCCTTCCAGATGCATCTCACCTTTTAGGGTTTATAGACGTATCAGAAGTGTGGCACCATGAACAACAACTTAAATCCAGAAATTTAAACCTTGAGCTGATACAAAAATTAAAAACCAATTATATTGATGAAATTAAGGGCGAATTAATGCCGTCCTTAAATGACATTTTAGGTTTTTCATCCATTTTAAATTCACAAGTTTTTGGTGAAGTAAATGAAAAACAACAAGACTATATTAAACTCATTAACAATAAAACAGAAAATCTTCAAACCCTGTTATATAAAGTTTTTGAATTAATACAACTCGATTTTGACCATATTGAACTGCAAAAAGAAGAAACAAACTTAAAAACTTTTTTTAATTCTTTAGAGGAAGATATTTTACAAAAAGCAAACGATCATGAAATTGAATGTCAGATTAAAAATCTTTTAAAAAAAGAACAGATGATGATTGATCAAAAACGCCTCTATCAGGCCTATTTGGGACTGGTTGTTGATCATCTTAAAAGAATCCCTAAAGATGGAAAAATAGCAATAACCATATCTGTTGATAAGATAAAAAATCATCTTATGTTTGAATTTTTCTATGATGAATCCTCTCATATTACAACAAAATCCAATACTTTAAACTTTGGTTATAATATTGCAAATATCGTTCTTAAAAACCATTCCGGTGGGATTGAAAGCAAAAAAGAAGATGATCTGCTTATTATCACAACATACATACCATTTTAAAACACTTTAAACTCCTTCTAGCACAAACATC
>JAGOTX010000059.1 GCA_018061565.1 Pseudomonadota bacterium | reverse complement strand
GCTTTACTGAATGCTTGTTGTTGTGGATCGGATGATGATGTTGCTATTAGACATCACCCCCCACTTCATCAACAAATGCGATCTATGGCTGCAGTGCCACAACCGGGTTATGGAACGCCTCCACTACCTCAACATCAGCCGGTATCATTATCTTTTTACAGATGGAGAACCAACAGATAGAAATGGAAATGATTATGGACAAGCAGAAGCGGTTGCACGGATCATAACGCAACGATCCACTCCTGAAAATCACCTTTTTACAGTTATCACATGTTCTGATCAAAAATTAGATTGGCTAGAATTATTGGACAGAAATGCACGTTTCGTTTCCGTTATTGATGATTATGAAACAGAAAGGAATCAAGTTTTAGCAGCACAAGGAAGAAATTTTCAGTTTCCTTATGGGTTATGGATTGCATGCCATTTGCTGAGCGCAAAGGAAATATTATTGGACAATTTAGATGAAAAAAAAGTTATGACAGAATCACAATATGAATCTATTACAGGAGTATCTAATCATAATAAATACCAAGAATATTGTGCAGCAAATCCACAACAACAAAATGCCCCAACTATTTTAAATCCAATTTAAACTTTCTAAAAACTGCATAAGATAAACCTTGTGCAGTTTTTTTCTATACAAAACAAATTATATCTTTAAAAATTATTTTTTTTACCGTGATGAACGGCGACAATACCATTTGTCAAATTATCAAAAGAAACATTTTTAAAGCCAACATCTAACATCATTGATTTTAGTGTTTCTTGATCTGGAAATTGTTTAATACTTTCAACCAAATATTGGTAAGCATCTTCATCGTTAGCAATTATTTTTCCCATTTTAGGAATAATATTAAAAGAATAAAAATCATAAAATTTTGAAAACAAGTCACATGTTGGTTTTGAAAATTCAAGGCAATAAAACCATCCATTTGGTTTTAATGTGCGATAAATTTCTTTTAAAACATCTAATTTATGGGTTGTATTTCTAAGACCAAAAGAAATGGTAACGCCATCGAATGTATCATCAACAAATGGTAACTTTTCTGCACTTCCTACAACAAATTCTATATTGCTTAATAGACCTTCATTAATAGATTTTTCCTTTGCTTTAAAAAGCATTTCATCCGTTAAATCACAAAGCATAAGCGATGGATTATAAGGTTTAAATTTTTTTAAAATTTGAAATGCAATATCACCTGTTCCAGATGCTAAATCTAAAACATAATCATTTTGTTTTATCGGTAAATATTTAATAAAATGTTTTTTCCACAAGCGATGAAGACCAAAACTCATGGCATCGTTCATGACATCATATTTACCAGACACCCCTTGAAAAAGTTCTTTTACCAATTTTTCTTTTTCAAAATCTTTAATAGTCTTAAATCCAAAGTCTGTAAACATGCATCATTCTTCTTTTTAAATATGGTTCATCTTAGTCTATTTCTAACATCATATAAAACACAAAAGTTAAATCACAGTTTTTATTAACAGGGGGGATTGTTTTTTTAAAGAAAATACGACATAATTTTATTTAGAATTGTTCTTTTTTCTGTGTTTATTCACGGGGTTTACTTAAGATGAGACAATATAATTTTGCGCAAACGGCTTATGCACAACCAAGTTATACGCCGCCCTTCCAACAACCGTATGGAGGCCGTTCTTTCGGTCCTGTTTGGTCTAATGTAGAAGTTTATGATGATTTTAGGAATATGCCGAGTCAAAATATGCATTCTATGCCAAATCAAGCAGCAGCGTATCACCCCCACAATCAGGTATATGCTGAACAAAGTTTTATAAAAGAAGACGCAATACCATCTTTTTTAAACCAAAATCATACACATGACAAAAGAAGCACATCCATAAAAAAAGAAAAACAATCCATTACATTACAAGCATTTTATGATCAATGGATTGGCTTATTCTACAAAAATTGGATAAAAGAGGAGTTATATTTTTCTATGAACAAGATTTCACTTGCAGGATTATTTTTTGGTTTAATGTTTTTAGGTTCAGTCTTTTTTATGATTGGTTTTTTGGTTGCTGTAAATCTTTATGGCCATAAATCCCAACCTCAACAACCCGTTGAGATGCGCTCTGTTATGCCAAGCCAGGGAGCAATGATTTCTGGTAGAACAAACCAGGGAATGAATGCCACAGCTTATCCTTCTGGAATGGTTCAACCAATGCCCAATGGCCCTCTTACAAATAGCGGACACATGCCAACATCTTTACAAAATCAAGGCATTGTTACATCATCCCTTTCAAAAGGGCGCCAGCCATCTTTTCATAACACCATTCGTTAGATTGTTTTTAAAAATATTCTTATAAAAGTGAATGCGCCTTAAAGAGAAAGAATATATTACTTTAGTACGATAAAAAACCTTATAAGGATTTTTATCGTAATTTTGTTTGTTCTTTCGTAAAAGATAAAAAATTTAAAAACTACATATTCGTTTTATAATATAATAGCAAGATCAAGTAACACTGATTCAAATTTAATTTGTTTAAAACAGCAATATGTAGAATTTTAATAATATTAAATATGGAGTTTGCTAAATTTTTCAATAATTTTTTATAAAATAATATAATTATTTAATTTATTTTTTAATAATAAAAATAATTAAAAAATGGTTAAAATAATTTATTTATCCCCTTGAAATTTAAAAAAATCATAGACATAATGTGTTTAGTAAAAAATATTAACAATCTTTAAAGTACAGGCTTTTACTTTGGAAACAGTGAATTTAGAAAATAAACAGTATATACACCTCTTTTTAGAGATGTTATCTGCTGAAAAAAATATAAGTGTTCACACAAAGAATGCTTATTTAAATGATTTAATTTTTTTCGAAAAACAAACAGTTAAAAATTTTAAAAATATTCAAAAAGAAGATGTCGATTCATTTATTCATAATTTAAAAGATAAAGTAAGCACAAATACCTTAAATCGCAAAATATCATCTCTTCGTCAGTTTTATATCTTTTTATTTCAAGAAGGCTTGATTGACACAAACCCTGTCATGCTAAAGCAAGTTAAAAAAACAAAATCACTGCCAAAAGTAATAGAAGAAGATAATCTATCCAAAATTATTGAAAACAGTAAAAAAGATATAACACCAGAAGGTATACGACTCAGCGCCCTTTTAGAAATTCTTTATGCCACAGGCATGCGTGTTACAGAACTTGTAAGTTTGCCTTTAAAAGCACTTATATTTGAACCAAAAACAAAAACACTTCAAAAGTGCCTTTATGTAAAAGGAAAAGGTAACAAAGAACGCCTTGTCCCCCTGCATGATGATGCTATTTTAGCAATCCTTAGCTATTTAAAAGTAAGAGATGTTTTTATAAAGACAGAAAGACAAAAAAACTATCTATTTCCATCTCAAACAAAAACAGGCTATTTAACACGCCAAGGTTTTGCCAAGATGCTTAAAAAAATTTTCAACTTATCAGGGGTTAATGAATCAACTATTTCCCCTCATATGATTCGCCATTCATTTGCAACACATCTATTACAAAATGGTGCAGACCTTTTTGTAATTCAAAAGTTTTTAGGACATGCGGATATTTCAACCACCGAAATTTATACGCATGTTCTACCGGATCATGTTTTTGAGCTTGTTCGAAAACATCATCCATTAAACACCCCTCAAGAAGAATCTTGAGGATATCCACCCCAGTTAAAATTAGGAAAAAATCATGAAACTTAACGCAACAAAACTTTTTAGTATCGCAATAGCAACATTTGCAACAGGGAAAGTATTATCAGCAGCAGAAACTGCTCATTTTAACAACGCAAGACCATCGAATACCCTTGCTGATTTAACCAACACTGAATCACAAAAAGTAAAAACTGCCAATTGGAAAAGAGCAACACGTCCACAACGAATTTTTAGAAATAATGCCCCACAGACAATCGTTGTTTTACCATATGCTGGTTACCCAGCTAGAGAAGTATTAGATAGAAGTTCTTTTGGAGATACTGCTCGCACACTCGCTTTGAATACAGCAGAACAATATTATGCTATACCATATGCTGGTTACCCAGTAAGAGAAGAATTAGATACTACTTCTTTTGGAGATACTGCTCGTGCTTTAATTATGGATACGGATTCAAACGTAACAACACCTACAGAACAAAAAACATCACTACGTTTTCCTGAAATAGAAAACCAAACCCTACTTACAGAAGCTTATAAAGCTGCCAATAAGTAAAAATACTTAAAAAAGTAAGTTAAAAGACCGGTAAAAAAACCGGTCTTTTTTATTTAACATCTATAACTTATACGTTAATCTAAAGCAAATTAAGTTCCCGCAAAACAGAAAGTGCGGCACTTTTTTGCGCCAAACTTTGACTGGGTCCATAACCAATAGCAGACTTTCGTTGAGGAAGGGATACTTCAACAGCCATTAAAGCCGGAAAATTTATTTCACTTTCGCGAATAACCTTATAAACAGGGAGTTCTTGATAGCTTTTATTCGTCCACTCATCTAAACGTTGTTTGTAATCATGCTCAACTTTAACCTTGCCATCTAAATAGGGTTGCCAGTGTTCTTTAATAAATTTTGCAGCTTCCTTTATTCCTTGATCAAGATATAAAGCCCCAATATATGCTTCACAAGCTTCTGCAAAAATATAAGAGGTGAGCATTTTTAATTCTAATGGGTCTGCTTTTAAAACTTTTTCCCCTTCTATTTTAATAAAAACAGCACGTCTTACATCCTTAAATAAAAGTTTATCAATTCTTTTTAGATAGCTTATCCGGCTATTATCAGAATACCTTTTTACCAACTCTTCGGTTAGAACAAGATTTAAAACCTGCGTTCCTATAAAAGATATTTTTTCAAACTCACCAGACATACGCCTATTTTTATAACTTGGATGCGTCAGAGCAGTTTCCAATAAAATATCGTTTTTAAAATTAAAATAATTCACTTTTGTAACTCCAAATCTTTAAAAGTTAAACCTCTTCTAAGGTCAACTCCCATTGGCTTTCGAACGTCCATTCATTGGTTTTTATTAAAAAATCAGTCACCCTCATTTTTAAAACCGGTCGATAGCATATAAATACATCATACGCTTTATTTAAATCTTTTAAAATAATTTTTCCATCAGAATAGTTGAAAAAAAGATTTTCTTGGGTATCATTCATCACAACAATAGAACTTTCTATTGCCTTCCTCATTAATATATGACCTTTTTGATTATCCAACTTTTCCCAAATTGGCTGAATGCAACCAACATCAACAATCACACCAGGATAAAGCCCATTAGATGCTAAAACCGTCTGATCTTTGGCACGAATAATTGATTGATATTTTAAAATCTGTGGTCCTAGGTGAAAAAGATCACCATTCACACTTCTTTTCATAAGACCAAGTTGTATTGGCTTTAAAATCTGCTCGCACCCCCGTGCAGAAAGAGGGGGGAGCCCGCCAACAGACAATGTTAAAACTGTTTCCATAATTTTATTATCTCCACCTTAATACCAAAATGGTAAAGGCGCTATTAATAGCGCCTCTCTTTCCAAAAAATAGCCATCAAGGTATTTAACCCAATAGTCTGGGTCGTCATCTATATGCATATATTTCATCAAATCATGACCTAATTCTTTAGCTTCTAACCAAAACTTCATAAAATTGTTGAACCATACGCGGGCCACTTTTGATTGGTAAATCAATAACACTATTTGAAAGCCTTATTGTTGCACGCATATTTTGTTCAACTTCTAATGTTTTGCCATCCATCACTTGGCGAATATTATCCGCAAGATTAATGCTTTCACGCCCAGTTGGATGATTGCTCATAATCGACGCTTTTAATTTTAAGCGCGCATGACCAGAATCCATTCCAAGCTTTAACGAAGTCCAAATTTCTTCCAACTCCAACAACACCAATGGCAATTCACTTTTGGGGGGAATTGCTAAATGAACTTTTTCCTCAATTCCAGACTCTATAATCCCATCATCTGATGCTATAAGTTTTCGAATTGCAGATAAAACACCATAATCAGCCATTTTGTTTCCTCGTAACTCCATAGTCTACAATCAAAGCTTCAACCCACTGATGGTTGTTGGTTGATTGCAGCGAATTCAATAATTTATGAACCCTACTTTTAAACAGTACACCAACAAGATTTGCTTGTAAAGCATCGCTAACATATTTTTTTCGCATAACTAATTTATAAATCTTTTCAAATGATTGTTTTTGAATTTCATTCCAATTATTTTCTATACGCTTAAACCCTAAATTTAATTGTGTAAGTCTTGCTGAAAAAGGATCTCCATACGTTAAAACTTGGGTATATTCACCATGTTCATCTTGCGTTATTTTTTGAAAAACAAAACATATTTTATCTTTCATTTTTCCAATAGAGGGCATTTTATATCTCCAATACGCGATAGGGATGCAGAAGATTTTTAAAAAAATCAGATCTTATGACAGATTCTTCGCCTCTATTTTCATAAAAATCAGCAACTAAGTGCAAAAGCGCATGACGAATGGGTGATGGAATATTTTTGGGGTAGTATCCATAGCCAGAATCATAAATAACTTCAACAAAATCAGACTCTTCTTTTGCAAGCGTTAACTTTGGAACACTTTCTGTTTCGATGAGTTGATATCTTTTAACAATAAATCGGCCAACGTTAGCACGAATAAGTGTAACTTTATCCACTTGAATAATATTTGGACGGAATAAACGTACATCAAAAAGTCCATTTTGTTTTTTTATTCCCTGGCTTGTATAGCATAATTTTTGAATAATAAGTGATCGGTTAAGATATTCTTCAATGTATTCTGTTGCCGTTTCAATAAGATGAAGAAGATATTGATCTTCTTCTGGCGTTTCTAAACGCAAATGAATTTTAACTTCCTCTAACGTTAGAGGCAGCGTTTGTGATTTTTCAACAACTTTTAGCATATTTTTTTATTCCCTTATTTATAAAAAAATAAAAGGAAAAGAATATTAATTCTCTTCCTTTTATTTTGGCTAACTATGAACCAATTAAACGAATGGCTTTAATCGCTTTTTTATCCACAACGTCACCACCAACACGTTTTGTTGCATAGAATTCAACAAATGGTTTAGATGAAAAGGGGTCTCTTAATAAGCTCATTCCGCATCTGTCAACAATTTGGTATCCCTTTTTAAAATGTCCAAAAAGAATTGGTAGGGACGTTTTATCACTTTGTGGCATATCCATTGCATCATTTAAAAATACAGGAAACCCTAAAAGGGATGTTGGCATTGTTTCGCTCAATGAAGGCTGTAATAAATAATGTCCTGATGACATATCTTTTAAAAGCCGAATTTGAGATAACGCAGAACGGGACATCACCCAACACGCACCATTTAAGTAGTGTGTTTCAAGGGCATTGACTGTTTGCATAAAAATGTCAGCATTTTTTAATATCCCTTTTTCATTAGAAATAATGTTTTCAATTTCTCCCCCATCAGCATAGGATAAAATTCCTTTTGGCTTACCAATGCCATCTCCTTTAATAAATGCCTCATTTTCCATGATCCCAATTGTTTCTGTAATACTATTTAAAATCCATTCTTCAAGATTAACAAAAGAATCGTCTAACAATTTTTGACTTGCCTTTGGCTTTGCATAAATTTCATGTGTTGGAATTTTAAGTTTTAAAATTTCTGGTAAATGGGTCTCATTACGCTCTGCTGTTTCACTTACCCAACCAGATGTTGCTTCCCCCTCATTAATAAGCATTTCATAAACGTCGTTTGTAATTTCACAAACAGAGGCAATAGATCTTAAACTATTATTTTGGTGAAGACGTTTTTCAATATTTTCAACAATCATATTCGGAATAAGAAATTGTCCCGTCTTATCTGTTGAACTTAACCCTTTTTGGCTTATACCCTTTTTTAAAAAATTTAAAAAATCTTGCTTTTGGGATGATTGCTCAAAACTTTCTGTTGTAGAATTTAAAGGTAGTCTATTATGTGCTGCAATAAATTGATTCATTTTTTTCTCCTGATTGTGTTGATAAGCTTTAAAATTTTGGTTTATTTC
>JAGOTX010000058.1 GCA_018061565.1 Pseudomonadota bacterium | reverse complement strand
AACCGCTGAATAGTACCTTGTTTAAAGGCTACCGAATCACCGGTTGGGTTGCTATTGTTTCGTGGTGGAGGAGGTGGGGGCCGTGATCGATTTGGGTTTCTGTGGGGGCCCCTCAGAACACGAAGAACGCCCAAAAATAGGTTTTTTGTTAAGATTCTCTTAAGAAAGTCCTTATTTACTCTGTCTAAAAACTAAAATTTTGCTTTTTGCAATTTCAAAATAAACTATGTTTTTAAAGTAGGCTGTGCATTCTTATAAGCTGTTGCTTTATGTTTGTTTCAAAATATGTAACAATCAATGGTATGAAAATTTAGATTAAAGGATTATACTTTATGGCTATTCGTGTTGCTATTAATGGTTTTGGCCGTATTGGCCGTATGGTTTTAAGGGCACTATATGAAAGAAACGAACAAGAAATAGAGATTGTTGCTATTAATGATCTATGTCCAATAGAAGACAATATTCACCTTTTAAAATATGATTCTGTTCATGGACGATTCCTAACCTCTATTGAGCAAGAAAATGATTATATGATTATTAATAGTGATCGTATTAAAATGTTGTCTGAAAAAGATCCTAAGAACCTTCCATGGGAAGAGTTTGATATTGATATTGTTTTTGAATGTTCTGGTCGTTTTACAAAAAGAGAAGCAGCTCATGATCATGTAATAGCAGGCGCTAAACATGTATTGATTTCAGCACCGGGTGATGGTGTTGACCTAACCGTTGTTTATGGTGTTAATCATACCCTTTTAAATAAGACCCATAAAATTATATCCAATGCGTCTTGCACAACAAATTGTTTAGCGCCTATTGCGGATGTTTTGCATAAAACAGTTGGTATTGATGTTGGCTATATGACAACGATTCATGCCTACACAGGCGATCAACGCCTTGTGGATACAGCACACAGTGATTTAAGGCGTGCCCGTGCAGCTTGTGAGTCGATGATTCCAAGTTCAACAGGTGCTGCAAAAGCAGTTGGACTTGTTTTACCAGCATTAAAAGGTAAGTTAGATGGTACTGCTATTCGTGTTCCAACGAGTAATGTTTCCGTTATTGATTTAACATTTGTTGCACAAAAAATGGCAACGCCTGAAATAATTAACAATGCAATGAAGGAAGCATCAAAGGGATATTTAAAAGGCGTTTTAGATGTTGTTGATGAACCTTTAGTTTCAAAAGATTTTAATCACCAATCCTATAGTTCTATTTTTGACCTTACTCAGACACAAGTTATAGACAATCGCTTCTGTCGTGTGCTATCTTGGTACGACAATGAATGGGGTTTTTCTAACCGTATGTTAGATGTAGCAAAATATTGGTTCCCCAACGATTAACGATTAAGTGTTAAAATATAAGTTGAAAGATTAGGAATGAAAAGAAACTTTCTCGCTGCCTGGGTAGTATGGGCAACTGCTGCGTTTTTTTATTTATATGAATATATCCTTCGTGTTTCACCGGGTGCGATGACAACTCATTTGATGGAAGCGTTTCAAGTTTCAGCAACGTCTCTTGGGGTGTTGTCTTCATTTTACTATTATTCTTATAATGTTTTACAAACACCGTGTGGCATTATTGTGGATAAATTGGGGCCAAGATTTATTATAACAATATCGTGCGCAATTTGCGCATTTGGGGCATTTTTATTCTATTCAACGACGTCTCTTCATATTGCACAGCTTGCACGCTTTATTATGGGAATTGGTTCTGCTTGTGCATTTGTTAGCACATTAAAACTAACAGCTGCTTGGTTTCCTGCAACACAATTTGCGCTTGTAACAGGTTTTACGGTTACTTTGGGTAAACTTGGTGGTGCGTCGCAAACGATTATGGCACCCATTGTTGAAAGTTTTGGCTGGCAAACATTGATGTTGTGGCTTTGTTTTTTAGGTATTTTTGTAGCGCTTCTTTGTTGGACCTTTATTCGAAATGCACCTGAAGGTAAAAAAAATACAACGATTGAAACCTTTGATATGAATACCCTTCTTATTGTTTTAAAGAATAAACAAGTTTGGTATATTGGGCTTATTGGCGGATTAATGTATATTCCTATTACAGGATTTGGTGAATTGTGGTCTACACCTTTTTTAATGTGTGTCTGTGAACTTGACAATATTGCATCGTCCCAAATTACGGGGCTTTTATATTTAGGGTTTGCAACTGGAGGCCCCCTTTTTGCAGCGCTTTCAAGTGTTATTAAGGGGCATAAACGTGCCATGGTTATTTCTTGTATTCTGGCACTTTGTATTTTTAGTGTTATCTGCTATGCATCCGATATTTTGCCACTGTATGTAATACGTATTCTTTATTTTATTGGTGGCATGTCTATGGCAGGACAGGTTCTTTGTTTTACCATTGCAAAAGAAAACACACCAATTAGTGTAAATGGTACAACAATTGGATTTACAAATACGCTTGTTATGCTTTCAGCTGTCATATGTCAGCCATTAATTGGAAAAATTTTAGATATTAATTGGACGGGCATGCTTTCTGATAAAGGAATCCGTTTGTATGAAAAAGTGGCTTATCAAACGGCATCCCTTTCAATTCCTGTGGGAATGATTTTGTGTTTAATTTTATTGTTCTTTGTTAAAGAAACATATCCTAAAAAATAAAAAAAGGGGATACAGATTAAACCCGTATCCCTTATATATAGTTGGAATTGAAAATTATCCCTGACTTAGACTTTTTGCGTATTCATCAAGCTGATTTCTGTATGCTCCTAATTCATCCATTGCATTTTTATACTGATCTATGGCAGATGTATATTGTCCTTTAAGCTGTTCTTCTGCTGTTTGATATTGACTAACAGCGTTTTGATACTGTGCTGTAACATCCTGATACTGAGTTGCAACATCTGTATACTGCTTTGTTGCGGCCTCATATTGTGCTGTTGCATCTGTATATTTTTGAATTTCAGCATTTAATTCTTCTTGTTTTTGAGCTAAAGCTTGAGCATCTGTTGTTGCAGCAGCAAGTTTATCTTGTGCATCCTTTAATTGGGCTTCTAATTGGGTGTTTTGAGCTGTTGCTGCATCCAATTGTTGTTGTTCTGGAGTTGCCTTAAGTTCTGTTATGGCACCTTGTAGTGTATATGAATCAGTTCCATCTGCAACAGGATTACTTCTGCCTAAAAGACCTTTAACTTTGCGACATGTTTCTTTTTGTTGGTCAAGACCTACACCATTTTGGCAAGTTGCTTCCAAGCCGTTTAAGAAGTTTGTATTTTTACTAACTAAACAAGGTGTAATTCTTTGATTAAAAAATCCATTAAAATCAGTTTGTGCTTTAGATTTATCGAGTGCGCCATCCATATTTCTTTTAATTGTTGCCCAATTAACTCCTTTACCAATACTTGCACCACAACGATCAATAAAATTAGCTGATTTTGGAATCGCGTCATTAAGAGCTTGAGTCACTTGTGTTGGAATAATCGTTCCTTGTGAGGCAGAAGCTTCTGCTGGATCTGCATTAGGTGTTTGTTGATTATTCGCTGCAACAACATTGAGTTGTTTTGTTATGCCAGAAACTTTTACACATGTTTCTTTTTGTTTTGTAGATTTTAAATCTGTTTGACAGGTTTGTTCTAGTCCACCCAAAAATTTTGGATTTTGAGCATTTAAACAAGGATCAATTCTTTCTGAAAAAAGTCTTGAAAGCGTTGTATTTACATAATTTTTATCTAAAGCATTATCTTCAACATTTTTAATGTCATTCCACTTTATGGCTTTTCCAATGCTTGCACTGCAACGATCCAGAAAGTTTATTGATTTTGGCACGGCATTATTTAAAATTCCAAGTACTTGTGCAGATGGAATAGCGCTAGATGTATCTACTGGTGGAGCTGATGGATCTTCTGAATTTTGAGAGGGGATAGACGCTCCATTTTCTCTGCCCAAAAGTGATGCAACTGTTTTACAGGTTGTTTGTTGATTTGTTGAACCTGTATTTACTGTACATGTTTTTTCTAAACCTAGAAGAAAATTCTTTTGGCCTGCATCTTTTAAACAAGGATTAATACGGTCTTTTAAAAAATTTGCTATTTGTTGTTGTGCTGAATTTTTATCTGTTGCATTGTTTTCAACATCTTGAACTGATTGCCAATTAACAGCTGATCCAAGACTTGCTGGACATTTATCAAAGAAATTAGGTGACTTTGGAATAGCTTTATTGAGAAGTTGATTCACATTATCTGGTGAGTATCCTGAAAATAGATATGATGCCGATAGTAATGATATGCTTAAAAACTTAAATTTATTTTTAACGCCCATAATAAAAAACCTTCCTTAAAAATTTCACAATCCCCCTAACATATAGGGGGGGTATAAGGACAGATTACAGAATAAACATTAATGAAAAGTTAATTTATGAGTACAATTTGTTTTTTTTGCAATTTTTTATAAAATTTAATGCTAAATGGAATAGAAAGAAGATAGGACAATGCCAAACAACTGAGTGCTAACCAATGTTCGGTCAAGAAAAAACCAATCAAGAAAACGGCACCAAGCATTATTGGTAAAACATATTTTTGTTGAACAGATACCTTTTTAACAGAAAATGTTGGTATACGACTAACCAATAAAAGGCTGATAACAGTCACAAATAGAGCATAGAAAAGGTCTGAAAATTCAAAACAAGGATTAAAAAGGCTCACCATAATTGGTGACAGAGAAAGATAGGCCCCCATGGGTGCTGGAACCCCTAAAAAAAACTGGCAAGACCAATCTGGCTTTTCTGGACCATGGGACAAAACATTAAATCGTGCAAGTCTTAAAGCCATGCAACAAACATATAATAAAACAACGATCCAGCCAAAATGTTCTAAATTTTTAAGTCCCTTCATATAAAGAATCAGCGCAGGTGCAACGCCAAAACAAACCAAATCTGATAATGAATCAAGTTCAGCACCAATAGCAGATGCGGAATTAAGCATTCTTGCAAGGCCGCCGTCCATCATATCCAAAACAGCTGCAATTAAAATAGCAATGACGGCATATTCAAATTGTTGGTTGAACGCAAAACGAATGGAAGACAATCCCACACAAAGTCCTGTTAGTGTGATAAGATTTGGAATAAGGGCTACGACGTTTTTTCTTTTTAAATGAATATCTTTAAAACCTTTTGGAAAATGATCTTTCATTTTCTTTGTTTTTTTTACAAACTCTTTTGCTTTTTGAGAATGTTTTTTAAATTCCATTTAATTTCTACTCACAAGAACCAGTCATTTCAATTTGTTCACCTTTTATGTTGGCAAGAACGGATTCCCCAGCAATCATTGTTTGGTCTTTTAACACAAGAGGTATCACCCCTTTTGGTAAATAGACATCGACCCGACTACCGAATCTAATGAGTCCAAAACGTTCCCCAGCCCTAATGTTATCTGATTCAGATGAAAAGGTTACAATTCTTCGTGCAATGAGGCCTGCAATCTGCACAACACCAATCTTTTGTTCATTTGGTGTTTCTATAACAAGTGCGTTTCTTTCGTTATGTTCAGATGCTTTATCAAGACTTGCGTTAAAAAAACGCCCTGGAAAATAAACGATTCTTTTAATAACGCCGCCAATAGGTGATCTATTAACGTGGACGTTAAACACATTTAAAAAAATGCTGATACGGTATACTTCATCATTTCCCAAATCAAGTTCTTTTGGTGCAATGACTTTTTTAATATCGACGACGCGTCCATCAGCAGGGCTGATAACAAGATCGTTATTACTGGGTGTTACACGAATGGGATCTCTAAAAAAATAAAGGCACCAAAGGCAAAGAACTGAGCCTATTAAAAGCAAAACATTCGAAAATAAAGAACACAACAACGTTATGCCTAAAAATATACCAAAAAAACGCCATCCCTCTGGGTGAATAATTTTTAAAATCTGATCCATAATCCGTTAACATAAATTTTTATTCTTGGCTATTAGGGTGCCTTGATTTTTGTTAAATATCAAGAAGTTTTATACTTTTCACCTAAAAGGCCTTGCGGTTTTAAAAGTAAAATAACAATGAAAATTAAAAAGGTGACCGTGCTTTTATAAAGTGATGAACCATAATAAGTCATAAAAGATTCATTAATGCCAATGATAAAAGAAGATATAATTGTGCCTGATATTGAGCCAAGGCCCCCTAAGATAACAATAATAAAGCACATTAATGTAAATTCTGGAGCATTTTGAATGCTAACATCCATTGTTAAAAGAAGAGAAAAACAACTAACACTTAACAAAATGGAAATAATGATGAGCGCATATGTAAAAATTTTAGGCGTATTGAGACCAAGT
The DNA here is from genome assembly GCA_018061565.1 of Pseudomonadota bacterium. Lineage (GTDB taxonomy): Bacteria > Pseudomonadota > Alphaproteobacteria > Paracaedibacterales > UBA11393 > JAGOTX01. Next base: position 2,057 of record JAGOTX010000058.1, on the reverse strand, counting down.
GTTTTTGTAATATATGGCGCAATTGCAACGGCACGAATGGATTTTCCAATCAGTGTTTTGTTTAAAAATAAATATAAAAACAGGGTGCTAACAACGCTTATAATAGCCGCTATTAATTTTTTGTAAGCAATATCCATTCCCAAAAAATTTATAAGATGAGACCCTTTAAAAAGAGTGTAGCTATACGTATCCCCTTTAAAAAAAAGAAGGAGTATGTTTAAAAAAATGATAGAAAGCGCTATCATATTAATAAACTGCGTTGTGGGTTTGGATGCTTGAATTTTACAATATAAAACCTTATTTAAAAATATAAGCAAAAATATGAAAATTACGGTTGTCAGTGGCAACGCAATAAATGGCGATAGGCCCAAATTATTGTTTAAAAAACATAAGACCAACATGCCGCCTACAATCATTTCCCCATGTGCAAAATTAATGAGTTTTAAAACCCCATACATAATCGAAAGAGGCAGTGCGATTTGTGCAAAAACACACCCTGTTAAAAGTCCATTCAATAAGACTGAAATAAAATCCATTGATTAACCAAACCCTGGAAAAGGTAAAACAGCATCAATTTCTTTATATTCTTTAGGGTGCACGATGTATGTTTTTTCATTTCTATTCATTAATGTTACAAGCTTTAATGTTTGTCTTTGGCCTTTTTCATCAAAAGAAATGTTATTACCATGCATAAGCTTTTCTGGTTCATTCATGATAGATAATGCGTGTCTTAAGTCTTCGCCTTTTGTGCTTTGTGCCATTTTAAAAGCTAAAGCGGCAATGTATATTGCTTCTAAGCTAAAGGCGGCATTAAGTTCAAAAATTTCGTCTGGAAATTCTTTATAGAATAATTTTGATGCAAGAGATGTCAATTTTGAAGATGAATCAAGCCATGCATGAATGGTATAGAGATTGTCTGATTTTTCTTTAAAGTTGTTAAAAAATTGTTTTTCAAAAAAACCTTGATTGGCAGGGCCAATAATCAGTTTTGGATTATGATTTTGAACAATGAGTTCTTTAACAATAATGTTGGTTGTGTTGGACCTAGAAATGACGATTAAAACGTCTGAGTTGATTTTTTTAACTTTAAAAATTTCTGAACTTAAGTCTTTTGCTTTATAGTCAAATTGTATGACTTCTTCAATTTCAAAAGGTAATAAATCACGATTTTTGTTAAAGGTATTTAATTCTGCTTGTCCATAAGCATCGTTTAATACAAGAAGTGTTGCTGTCTTAAATTCTATCGCATTTTCTTTAAATAACGATTGAAGGTTGTTAATACTTTGTTCCCCAATAATTGTGGCCGATGGAAAATTTCTAAATGTAAACTTTTGGTTTTGTTCTGTTAATTGATCGGCAACAGAAAGATCAATAATATAGGGGATAGAATAGTTATTGGCCACTTGAGCAATAACGGATGAAACAGCTGAATTAAAGGCGCCAACAAGACAATGCGCGCCATTTTGAATAAGTTTTTCGGCTTTTATTCTACCTGTTTCTATATTTGATTCTGTATCCACAATTGTTAAAGAGGCTTCTAATCCCAGTTCTCTTAAAAAAGATTCTGCAATTTTAGCACCCCTTTCACATGAAAGACCTGCTTGCGCATCATTACCCGTTTTAGGGGTTAAAAAACCAATTTTAAAGGGGGATGAATCTTTCTTTTTGCAAGCACTTAAAAGGGATAAAAAGGGTAATATGGATAATGCTGTTGTTGATGTTTTTAAAAAAGACCGACGGTCAAATGATTGCATGTAAAAAACTCATATCTCTTATCTTATTTAAACATTTTGCGTTTTTTTGATTTAAAAATCAAGGTAGGTTTTTTTAAGAGGGGGGGATAGCTTAACGCTATTTAGTGATTCAATCTGGTGTGCAAGGTTCTTTTAATACTATTAAAAAAACCTTTAAAAATTAACCTTTTGTTAAGATTTGTTTGCTATATTAAAGATGTAAGACGCATTAGGCGGGGAGGGATTAAGAGCGATCCCTTGACATTAGCAAGTTAGGAAAGGAATACATCCGAAAGAAATCTTACACACCTGTTAGAATGGAAT
>JAGOTX010000057.1 GCA_018061565.1 Pseudomonadota bacterium | reverse complement strand
CTCCCCGCCTAATGCGTCTTACATCTTTAATATAGCAAACAAATCTTAACAAAAAGTTAATTTTTTAAGATTTTTTAGAATAAATAGAATGTTTTTTCATGTTTTTATTAAAAAAAATAAAGTCCAGGTTAACATCATCTCCTTTTTTCTTTAGTCAAAATATTTTTTAATGTGACGTATTTCATATCTTTCATGAACCTCTTAAAATAATTTACACTAATACAAAACATTTATCTTAAATTTTATGCAATCTATCTATATTATAGCGGGTGAATCCTCTGGGGATTTATTAGGCGCAGAACTGATTCAGTCTTTTAAAAAAAAATATCCCTTAGTAAAAATATCAGGAATCGGCGGCCCTCTAATGGAAAAAGAAGGATTAATGTCCCTTTTTCCAACATCTGAACTTTCTGTTATGGGGCTGTTTGAACTTATTCCCCATCTTTTTCATATTTTTAAAAGAATGGATCAAACCGTTCAAGATATTTGTTCAAAAAAACCAGATGTCGTCATAACGATTGATTCATCTGGTTTTTGCCACCGTGTTGTTAAAAAATTAAAAAAAAATATAAAGTATAAAAATGATAAAAATATTCCCTGCATTCATTATGTAGCACCCCAAGTTTGGGCATGGCGGGAAAAAAGGGCCGAAAAATTATCTTCTTTTTTGGACGGCCTTCTTTGCCTTTTGCCCTTCGAGCCACCCTATTTTACAAAACATAATCTTAAAACTTATTTTGTAGGACACCCCTTAACAAATAATTTAGAAAATATAACCAAAGGGCAAGAAAATGATGTTTTAAAAATTCTTTTGTTGCCTGGCAGTAGACAAAGTGAAGTAAAATCACTTTTACCGATCTTTTTAGATGTCATTTTAAAAATTGAAATCGAAAAACCTTTTATAAAAAAGGTTGAATATTATTTGCCTACCCTACCCCATCTAGAATCTTTAATTTCATCCCTTTTAAAAGATAAACCTTTTAAAATTTCTACAACTACGAATTATGATCTTAAAAATGACTGGTTTAAAAATGCCAATTTTGCGATTGCGGCCAGTGGGACAGTATCTTTAGAACTATCAAAATATTTAATTCCTCACCTTATTGCCTATAAAATGAATAAATTAACCGCTTTTTTTGTGAAAAGACTAATCAAAACGCCTTATGCATCGCTTATCAACATACTATCTCAAAAAGAAGTTGTGCCAGAATGTTTAATGGAAAATTGCACCCCAGATTACATCTACAAAAAACTTTTAACGCTAAATACAGTCAATAAAAATGAAATGATAGACGCAATCAACAAACTTAAATGCCCTGTTGAAAACAAGACACCCAGTGATTTTGCCGTTCAAAAAATTGAAGAAATTTTAAAAGATTTTAACTCTTAATTTCAAGAATGAAGGGCCTTGGAAAAAGTTGCCCAAGCAGCTTCTTTTAAGGCTTCACTGTGTGTAGGGTGCGCATGACAAGTCCTTGCAATATCTTCGGAGCTGCCGCCAAATTCCATCGTAACAGCAGCTTCAGCAATCATTGTTCCTGCCATTTCACCAATGATATGAACACCCAATACCTTATCATTATTACTATCTGCTAAGATTTTAACAAAGCCTTCATAATCACCATTGGCTTTTGCACGGCTATTAGCCGCAAAGGGAAATTTTCCAACTTTATATGGAATACCATTTGCTTTTAATTGTTCCTCTGTAAAGCCAACGGTTGCAACTTCAGGGGATGTATAAACAACAGCTGGTATCACTTTATAATTTACGTGGAATGGCTTTCTGGCAAAGTGTTCTGCAATAGCAATCCCTTCTTCTTCTGCTTTATGGGCTAACATTGGCCCTGGAATTACATCACCAATTGCAAAAACGCCTGGGATAGATGTTTCATAATTTGAATTAACAGCAATAAACCCTTGATTATCAAGCTGAAGGCCTATTTTTTCAATGCCTAAATTATCAAAATTTGGCCTTCGACCCGCAGAAATGAGGGCATAATCACATTCAATCATATCGGTTGGGGCATTTTCATCCCTTGGATTAATCGCTTGAAGCCTTAAATTTTTATCCGTCTTTTTAATAGCTGTTAATTTACGGTTTAGTTTAAAGACAATTCCTTGCTTCTCTAAAGACTTCATTAACGCTGTTGATAATTCACGGTCCATTGTTCCTGCAATCGCATTAGAATATTCAAGAACTGTAACATTAGCACCCAAACGCGCCCAAACAGACCCCAGTTCTAAACCAATATACCCCCCCCCCACAACGACAAGGTGTTTAGGAACCTTTTTAAGGTTTAAAGCACCAGTGGATGATAAAATTCGATCTTCATCAATTTGCGCATCGGCTACATTTATTGGTTTCGACCCTGTTGCAATAACAACGCGTTGACCATGAAGCGTTAGCTTCTTACCATCATTTGTTTTAACATTAACAACTTGCGGGCTTTCAAAGCTTGCTTCCCCATGAATAACTTTAACATTATTTTTTTTCATCAAATAAGAAATACCACGGGTTAAATCGTCAATCACGGCATTTTTTCGCTTCATCATTTGGTCAATATTAATACGAATATTATCAACCAAAATGCCTTGATCTTGAAATCCATGCCGTGCTTCATACAGTTTATGGGAAATATTAAGCAATGTTTTGGAGGGTATACACCCAACATTAAGGCATGTACCACCAAGTTTATCCCGTTTTTCAACAAGTGTTACATCAAGCCCCAACTGTCCAGCTCTGATCGCTGCAACATAACCACCAGGGCCCCCACCAATAATTAAAACTTGTGTTGAAATTTTTTCTGACATAATTTAAAGATCCAACAAAAAACGACCAGGATTTTCTATACACTCTTTAATCGTTACAAGAAATGTAACAGCTTCTCTGCCATCAACAATTCTGTGATCATACGAAAGTGCTAAATACATAGAGGGCCTAATTTCTACCCGTCCCTTAACCGCAACAGGGCGGTCTTCAATTTTGTGCATCCCCAAAATACCAGATTGAGGGGGGTTAATAATCGGTGTTGAAAGAAGGGAACCAAAAGTCCCGCCATTAGAAATAGTAAATGTACCCCCACTTAAATCGCTCAATGACAATTTGTTTTCTTTTGCTTTTAAGCCTAGAAGGGCTATTCCCTTTTCAATATCAGCAAGGGATAACTGATCAACGTTTCGAAGCACTGGAACAACTAACCCTTGTGGTGCGGAAACGGCAACACTTATATCATAAAAGTTTTTATAGACAATATCATCCCCTTGAATTTCAGCGTTAACGGCTGGAATGCGTTTTAAAGCTTCAACACACGCTTTTACAAAGAAGGACATAAACCCCAATTTTACACCGTGTTTTTTTAAAAACAAATCCTGAAATTTAGTGCGAAGTTCCATCACTGCAGACATATCAACTTCGTTAAATGTTGTCAAAATCGCGGCTGTATTTTGTGCTTCTTTTAACCTTTCAGCAATACGTGATCGAAGCCTTGACATGGGCACACGGTGTTCCCTTTGTTCTGGTGATTGCGTGTTTTTTGATTCTTGCTTTAATGAAAATGGCGCTGTATTTGGAACATCATAAGCAGGGGATCTATTAATATGATTTAAAACATCTGACTTTAAAATTGAACCATCTTTACCTGTTCCATGAACTTTATGGGGGCTGATTTGTTCTTCCAATAAAACACGACGCGCTGCAGGTGAAAGGGAATCAGGTAATTCATGGGCTGCAACTTTTACAGCATCTGTTGAAACACTACTTTTATGTTCTGCATATGCTACGTGGGATGCGTTATCTGCAACAATACTATCGTTATGAGGGGCCGTTCTTAACGGTGGACGATGAGACGCTGTTTCAGCAACACCAATTGAACCAAGTGTTGCACCCATTTTAACACGTGATCCTTTTTTAAAAGCAATGCGTTGAAGGATCCCTGTTTCAGGAGCTGAAACTTCTAACGTTACCTTATCTGTTTCAAGTTCTATAATTGTCTCATCAATTTGAACGGGATCCCCTTCGTTCTTTAACCATCTAGCAACCGTTGCTTCTGTCACGGATTCACCAAGTGCTGGTACTTTAATTTCGATCGTTTCGGACACGTTTTGTCTCTCAATTTCTTGAATATGCTAACATTGTAAATGAAATAATTTCATTTTTATAGAAGGAAATGATAAAATTTTCTTTAAATTTTTGCATATTTATTGCATTAAAACAGAAAAACATTTCTTTTCCTCTCGACAAAACAGTCATTTCCTCTTCAAAATAGTTTCATACGATTTTCATTCAATAAGTGATATGCCAATTATTACAACACAAGAAAATTTAGACCTTAAAATTACCACAACGTTAGATGACGATGCCCTTATAGTAGATGAAGTCACAATTGAAGAAGGTATTCATTCGCTTTTTGAAATTAAAATCATTGCACATTCTGAAAATATTGATCTAGACCTTAACGGTACGCTTGGTGAAGTGATGACTGTTTCCTTTAATTTTCATGACAATAAACGCTATTTTAGTGGTATCGTTGCACGTTTTGAACAACTCCACACAGCGCCCGCCCAAAAGAACACAACACCCATTGCTTTTTATCAGATTAAGCTTATGCCAAAACTTTGGCTTTTAACGCACACAAAAGATTTTAGAATTTTTCAAAACAAAAGTGTTCAAGAAATTATTAAAACCCTTTTAAATGAAGCTGAAATCACTGATTTTTCGTATAAAACAAAAAAAGGTACAACCGCAAAACGGGAATACTGCGTACAATATAACGAAAGCAACTTTGAATTTATTGCCCGCCTTTGTGAAGAAGAAGGCATTTTCTTCCACTTTGAACATGAATCAAGCCTTCATAAACTCATTTTTAGTGATAGCACAATGATTGCAACAAAAATTGGGGGAAAAGGTTATTCTTATGCCGTAAAATCCCCATCAGGTATTCTTTTAAACCAAATTTATGAATGTGTTTTAGCAGAACAAATTACAACCACAGATTTAAAAGTTATTGATTTTAACTACTTAAAACCATCCGTTGAATTAATGTCAGAATCATCATCCGACAACCTTGGCGGAACGTATGTGGACTACCCTTCCCTTTTTAAAGAAGCAAATGAAGGCGAACCACTCGCCAAAAGCAAACTGAATGCCTTAACGTGGCCTTCAAAATTTGTTAAAGGCAATTCAACAGCTCCTGAATTTTTACCTTATAAAAGCTTTACCTTACAAGACCACCCGAGAAAATCTTTAAATTCAGATTATATTATTTATAAAGTTAAACATAAAATCGTACAAGCACGCCTAGATCCAGCAACAGCATCTGAAAGACCAAGTATTTATGAAAATGAGTTTTGGGTTTTCCCATCAAAGACACCTTATGTTCCCGTCTTAAAACATGAAAAAAAACGAATCTATAGCTACCAAACAGCAACGGTAACAGGCCCCAGTGGAGAAGAAATCTACACCGACGAGTATGGGCGCATTAAAGTTAAGTTCCACTGGGATTTTAGAGGCACAGAAGATGAAAAAAGTTCCTGCTGGATACGCGTTGCACAAAATTGGGCAGGCAGCCAATGGGGGGGGGTTGTTATTCCCCGTATCGGCATGGAGGTCGTTGTATCCTTTATGGATGGCGATCCCGATCGCCCACTTGTTATGGGGTGTGTTTATAACGGCGAACAAAAACCCCCTTATGCATCTAAAGATCCAACGAAAAGCACTTTTAAAACCAGTTCCTCTAAAGGGGACGATGGCAACAATGAACTAAGATTTGATGATAAAAAAGACCATGAAGAAATTTATATTCATGCACAAAAAGATATGAATATTGAAATTGAAGATAGTAGAACAGAAGAAATCATAGAAGGAGATGATTCCCTTACAATCAAAAAAGGGAGTAAGTCAGAAAAACTTGAAGGCAAAGAAACCCTTTATGAAGTTGAAATTACAGATGGGGATAGAAAACTCCATATTAAAAAAGGGGATCATATTATAAATCTTGATAAGGGGGATCAAAAAATAACCCTTAAAAAAGGCGATCAAGAATTAAAAATTGATTCTGGTGATAATAAAATAACACTTACAAAAGGGGACATGAAAATCACCTTAAGTGCTGGAGATTTAACGATTGATGTTAAGGGTGACGTTAAAATATCTTCCGTTGGGAATATGAAATTTGATTCTAAAGCTAAAATATCAATGAAAGCAGTTGGGGGGATTGAGATCAATTCCCCAGCGCAAGTTGAAGTTAAATCGGGCATGAATCTTATGCTTAAAGGTGGAATGAATATTGATGCAGCAGCCGGTATGAACTTAATGGCAAAAGGGGGCATGAACGTCAATATCAACGGCGGACAAAACATTATGATGACCAGTGGCATGAACTTAGCCCTTAAAGGGGGCATGAATATTGCCGCAGATGCTGGCGTTGCCATGCTTTTAAAAGGAACCCTTTTAACGTGTATGGCATCGGGCCCTGCCGTTATTAAAGGAGCAGTTTTAAAACTTAATTAATTGGGAGATGAATTTAAAGTTTTCCTTTTTTATATTGTTTATAAATCACTTGTTTTTTTAAATCCATAAATTATTATAAAAATATGGATTTCAATTCCCAAAATTATGTTTAAAATAACTTTTTCTTTACCTTTTGTTAACTTTTAACATTTATATTTATATTAGAGCGATATCATGCGCTCATTATCAACTTATAATGTTAGGATAAAGATTATGTTAGAAAGATTTAAAACAACACTCAAATACAGTATTGCCATTTCAATGCTTTCAAGCTTTGGATATGCCAGTGAAGAAAATAGAAATGATAAAGCAACAAGTGGATTTGATAAAGATTCTTTTCAACAAAGACTAGCATTTGGTAAGAAAAAAAAAGCATTAATTGAACAAGAGGAAGCGGCGCGTCGTGCTTTAGAGGATGAAGAAGCAAATTCACCTGCAGCATTAGAACGAAGGAATAGTGTTCATGACTTTAGAAAGCTTGATCCAAATGGAGGTCTGCCTTCTCAACCTCAAAAGGCTGGTGATGCAAGTGCTATTTTAGATGGAATGTTGCAAGAAGCTTTTTATAATGCTAAGCAAGTCTGCAAAATAGCTTATAGAAATAAGAAAAATACTAATAGTAATCACGTATCTCCATTCGCTGATATATATTGGTCAAAAAATGGTCCTCGTTTTGATGGTCAATCTCCAAGTAATTCATTTTGTTATATGATGTACAATGAGGAAATGCTGGGATATCAACGTGCTTACGATAGTGGTGGATATCCTCCTCTAGGAAGAACATTTGAAAATTTCCAAAGGGATGTTGTTTCACCAACCAGTAAATCAGACCAGTATAAAGCATTACAAAATTTCACATATGATTCTTTAGGAATGCTTGCAGATGCAGGGATAAATCCAGAAGAATATGAACTAGGTTATTTGGTAAGATAAATCAATGAGAGCAAAAAATCAACAATAGAAAATTTATTATTTTCTATTGTTGATTTTCCAATAATTCTTTTTCTTTACTACTGATTTATCTGGCGTAATGGATGATTTAAATGATGAGCGTGAAAAAATAAAAAAAAATGAAGCAGCGAAGATCATTCAAAAGAACTTTAAAGGTTATAAGGCCCGAAAACAGTTTGATGAATTAAAAACCCTAAAACAAGAGGAAGAAGCTAAAAAGCAAGCTGAGGATTACGTTGCAGAAATGTTTGCTGGTGATTTTGATTAAGCTTTAGGCTAAAATATTAAAAAAAAGGGAAAGGTCTTAAAACCTTTCCCTTAATCATTTTCTCAACAGTAAAATTTAAGCCGCTGTCGCAGCTTTCATACTAAGGCGTACTTTATTACCTTCAATACCAATAACTTTAACTTTAATAATATCGCCAACATTCACAACGTCTGTTACTTTGTTAACACGCTCGTTCTTTAGTTCACTAATGTGTACCATACCTTCACGCGCACCCATAAAGGCAACGAAAGCACCAAAGTCCATAATTTTTGTGACCTTACCATCATAGACTTGGCCAAGTTCAGGTTCTGCAGCAATGCTGTGAATCATATCATGCGCAATTTTTAAAGATTGGTCATTCGCTGCAGCAATGGTAATTAAGCCATCTTCATCAATATCGATCTTAGCACCTGACTTTTCGCAGATTTCACGAATGACTTTACCACCAGAACCGATTACTTCACGAATTTTATCCTTTGCAACTTTAATGGTTTGCATCTTTGGTGCAAATTCATTTAAAGCTGTTCGTGATGTACCTAACGCTTTTGCCATTTCACCCAAAATATGAATACGACCCGCTTTTGCTTGTTCTAACGCAATCTTCATAATTTCAAAGGTAATGCTTGTAATTTTAATATCCATCTGAAGGGCTGTAATACCGTCCTT
>JAGOTX010000056.1 GCA_018061565.1 Pseudomonadota bacterium | reverse complement strand
ATGAATTTTCAAATACGCAAACGTTTGAATTTTAAGATCACAATGATCCCAATTAAACAAGAACACTTAAAATATTTTCAATCATCATTAAATCCGCAGATTTATTATCAAACAAGATTTTATCTTCTTCATAAAGCTCAGGTTTTGCTATTTTAAAAGCCTCATTTGCAAGCTTGCCTTTTAAACGGGTTATCTCTTTTGACAGTATTTGCGCTTTTTCATTTAAAATAACCTTGGCTTGCTTTGCATCTTCTTGCGAATGAAGTTCCAAAAAGGATTCAATTCCCCCATCAACAAAAGGCATAAATGTTGCCTGCCTTTGAAGAGAAGAGTCACAAAAAATAATATCTTCAAGTCTTGCAAGAGCGATGATAATATTTTTGAAAGTTTTTAAAGAGTCATCCCCTTTGATATACACTTTAAAGCGCGTTGAAGGATTGAGCCCTAAAAGTCCTTTAAGGGACCTTATGTAGCTTGCAAAAGCAAAAACTTTTTGAATGCATTTATGGTCATTTTCATAAGCCGTTTGAAGAATAGGCCACTTTGTATTAAACAAAAGGTCATTACTCTTTGAAAATGTTTTAAACAAATGCTCTGTCACCATAGGGATGACAGGGTGCAACAATTTTAAAACTTCAACAAAGCAGTATTTGGCGGTTGCTTTCGCTTCATCTTTTAATGTTTCATCAATATCACTTGCCAGAACAGGTTTTAAACTTTCTAAGAATTGGTCGCAATACACACGCCAAAACCAGTTATACAAATCGCTGGCATAAAGGTCAAAGCGTAAACTTTCTAAGTTTTTGTGTGTGGTTTGAATAATGGACGATAGTTCGTCCATCATATAGCGTGAAAGTTCAAGTTGAACAGATTGTGGATCAAGAATTGGTGCATCCACACATTTATTCATTTCTAAAAACCGTGCAGAGTTATATATTTTTGTAATAAAATTTCTATTCGTTTCAACTTTACTGGCGCCAAGTTTAATATCACGCCCTGGTGTAGATAAATAACAAAGCGTAAATCTTAACGCATCTGCCCCAAATTGATCAATCATCTCTAAAGGATCAATAACATTGCCCTTAGATTTAGACATTTTTTGGCCTTTTTCATCCCGCACCAATGCGTGAATATAAACCTGTTTAAAAGGAACAATTTTGGTAAAGTGAAGGCCCATCATCATCATTCTGGCAACCCAAAAGAAGATGATATCAAACCCTGTAATTAAAACAGATGTTGGGTAATGTTTTTGATATAAAGGCGCATTTGTATCCCATCCAAGGGTACTAAACGGCCAAAGAGCTGAAGAAAACCAAGTATCTAAAACATCTGTATCTTGAGTTAAGGTAACGCCCTTACCATAAACTTCAAAAGCTTCTTTTTGTGCTTCATCTTCTGATTCAGCTGAAAAAATATGTCCGTCTGGCCCATACCAAACAGGGATTTGGTGACCCCACCAAAGTTGACGCGAAATACACCATGGCTGAATATTTTCAAGCCAATCAAAATAAGTATTTTCCCACTGTTTTGGAACAAACACAGTCTCATCTGACCTTACAGCATCAAGGGCATTTTTTGCCATTTCATTTGTATTTAAAAACCATTGATCCGTTAAATAGGGTTCAATCACAGTGTTAGAGCGATCCCCATAAGGCACCATAATTTGTTTTTCTTCAATATTTAAAAGCAGATCTTTTAAATCGTCAACAACCTTTACTCTTGCTTCTTTAACCGTTAGCCCCTGATATTTTAAGGGAACATTTTCATTCAAGGTGCCATTTTTATTTAAAATGTTAAAATTTAAAAGCTTATGGCGCTTACCAACGGCAAAATCATTAAAATCATGGGCGGGTGTAATTTTAACAGCACCCGTACCTAATTCTTTTTCACAATAATCATCCTCAATAATGGGTATTTTTTTATCCGTTAGTGGAAGGTGAACAAACTTTCCAATCAAGTGTTGGTAGCGTTCATCGTCAGGGTGAACAGCCACAGCCTGATCACCAAAAAGGGTTTCTGGACGTGTTGTTGCAACAACAACTTCTTCATTAGAATCAACAACCAAATAGCGAATATAATAAAACTTACCCTGCTCTGCCTTATTATTAACTTCTAAATCTGAAATGGCTGTTTCAAAATGCGTATCCCAATTAACAAGGTGTTGGTCTTTATAAATAAGGCCATCCTTAAAAAGGCTCACAAAAACTTTTCGAACAACGTTTGAAACATCACTATCAAGCGTAAATTTTGTTTTTTTCCAATTGGGGCAAATACAAAGGCGTCTTTGTTGATCAACAATCATATTGCCTGAATAATCACGCCATTTCCAAGCACGTTCTAAAAAGACGTCCCGCCCAATTTCTTGACGTGTTTTGCCTTCACTTTTAAGTTCACGTTCAACAACCATTTGCGTTGCAATCCCTGCGTGATCTGTTCCGGCTTGCCAATAAGCATCAAACCCATTCATCCGTTTAAAACGAATCAGAATATCTTGCAAGGTATAGGTTAATGCATGCCCTAAATGAAGACTACCCGTTACATTGGGAGGGGGCATAATAATTGAAAAAGATGGTTTATCGTCCCTTACATGATCAAAAAAAACTTCCTCTTCCTTATATATTTGTTCTTCAAATTCTTTAGGGTTATAAGTTTTATTAAGCATGTCTTTACCTGAAATAAACGGGATTGGTATCCCCTACGGGATTCGAACCCGTGTCACCACCATGAGAGGGTGGTATCCTAGGCCTCTAGACGAAGGGGACATGTCAACACTATACATAAAACAAAGTAATAAAGGCAAGTTTTTTTTTAAAATATGCTTTAAAAACCAATGGTATTATAATAGTTTTTATAAAAACTACTTTTGACTAACAACACCCTTTAAAAGGGTGTCAATTTTATCCATCGCTTCAAAACTTCGATCAATATCAAATTGAACAGTTGGCACATACTTTATCGTTATATTTTTGCCCAAAACATACCTAAAATGGGATTTAACAAGATTAAGATACTTTTTCGTGCTTTCTAATTCTTTTCCAAGCTGCGTCATAAAGTAAGCTGTGGCATGTTTTAAGTCAGCTGAAATTGTCACTTTTGTAATAATAACAGACCCTTTAAACGGTGTATAAGAACCATCCTCTTCACAAATGGGTGGATAATCCCCTTGCATACAAATAGAAGACAACACATGACGAATTGTTTCTGCAACTTTTTCTTGTCTGTGACTGGGTGCTTTTTCTGGCAAAAACAACTTTAAACCTGACATGTGATCTCTTCCTTTTAAACTTACTAAACCATATATAAGTATACTTTATAAAAATTGCAAGTATTTTAAAGATTCAAATGACAAATGCATTAGCAAAAAATTAAAAAACTTCTTGTTCCATGTTCTAATACGCAACAGTGATTCTGCTTATAAAAACCTTGAGAAAATTTAATTTTCAGTGTTAGGATTAATTTATCACTTAATATTAGGAGTATACGTAGTATGGGAATGGCTTGTTCACAAGGGGCTTTATGCAAATGTATATTTGGCGCGGCACCTGTTCCACTTAATGCAGCTGTTCCGCCAACACTTGCAATGGGAGTTAGTGGTCCTTTAGCGTCCATTAAACATAATGTGCCTATTTTAAATATTCCCCCAATGGGAACTTGTGTCTCCCCCAAACAACCCACAATGAAGGTTGGTATTCCAGGGCCCTGTATTCCAGCCGTTAGTGCGCCTTGGCTACCAGGTGCTGTTACCACAATGACCTCATCAGGCCCCCTTTTAAACAATTTATCAATTGGTATTTGTCAATCTATGAATGGGGTTATAACAATTATCATGCCTGGCTCACCAACCATTATAACAACGCCGTAACGTCAATCATGTCTGAATGGCTTTGAAGAGGTGAAAAAAATATTTTTTCAGTTCCAGAAAACCACGCTTGAAAAGGGGCTCCTTTTTCTGAAAGCAGTCTGTTATAAAGAACTTCTCTGTGAATTTCATCTAAATGGGCAACCACATCGTCCAGTAAAAACACGGTAAGGGATTCTTTTTTAAGGCAAAATTGTTCAAGATATGAAATAAGAAGGGATAAAAGCAACACTTTTTGTTCGCCTGTTGAGCATTGATAAACACTAATATTTTTTAAAGGGTGAAGAACAAATAAATCAGAACGATGAGGCCCAAAATTCGTCATGCCCGATTCTTTATCCTTAAATCGCATGTCTTCAAGTGTTTTAAAGAAAACGCATTCCATTTCCGATTTTGAAGAAAGGGATAAAAGCTTTTCAAAAGGTCCATCCATAAAGGCTGTAAATCCTGGAAGAATCCCTATTTCTTTTCCCTTTGGCTTAAAAGTTGAAAGCTGTTCTAAAAGGGAAAGCCTTGAAAAACCAATTTCAAGACCTTCTTCAACAATTATTTTTTCTAAAGCACTGAGCCATTCCTTTTGATGAATTCCATATGTCTTTAATATTTTTAAGCGTTCACGAACAGCTTCTTCATATCGCGTAACGCGTTTTAAATGAGTCGAATCTTTTGCATAAACAAAACGATCTACAAATTTTCTGCGTGTTGAAGGGGTGTCCAAAAAAAGGCGATCGGTTTCTGGCGTAATACATAAAAAACTAATCCACTCTGCAAAGCCAGATGCATTTTTAAGAGGTGCCCCTTGCGCAAAGGAATAGCGTTTTCCAGATCCATCTTCTTGAACTATATACTCTGTTTTAAGGTCAATATCACCGCTTAATAAAATTTTTGATGACCATCCTCTTGGCTTTTCAGGAAATCTATCTTCTGTTGCCTTTATAATATCGTCACTTGCTGCTTTTTTAAGCCCTTTTCCAATAGAAAAAACAGAAAGCGCTTCTAAAATATTGCTTTTGCCGCATCCATTTTTGCCATAAAGTACAATATTTTGCTTTTCTATAGGGAGTGTTTGACTTTTAAAATTTCTAAAATTTTGAAGACTAATTTTTAATATCATTTTTATATCATCATTATTTTTATGATTTGAATTCTATCCACTTTTAATAGAAACAATCAATATATGAAGCAATTTTTTTTAAATTTTACCCCACAGTGTACACGTTTTTTATGAATAATTTTATAATCTAAAAAATGATTTTTTGCTCTTTTAAAAATCAAATCTTTACGAATTTTTAATTTACATTGAAAGCAGATAGAGAAAGTTTATTAAACGAATCTTAATAAAGTTGCTATCTATTCTGTCAAAAAATTAAAGATTTGATGTTTGGAAGATCAAAAAAACTTATAAACAGGGGAATCTATTCTTTTAATGCTTCAATAGGGTCAAGTCGTGCGGCCCTTCTAGAGGGTAAAAAGCTTGCCCCAACGGATAAAAAGACAGCAATAAAACAAATAACAACAACATCTTTTACAACTAAAACAGCAGGAAGTTTTGTCAAATAATATATTTCAGCAGAAAATACTTCCATCCCAATCAGTTTTTCAAGAAATTGCCTAATATTTTCAATATTGATGACAAATAAAAGCCCAATGATAAACCCTAAAAGTGTTCCAATAAGCCCAATAATAAGGCCAATACTTGTAAAGATTTTAGAAATGTTTCTATTGGTTGCACCGTATGTTTTTAAAATGCCAATCGCGCGTGTTTTGTCTTTTACAAGCATAACAAGGCTCGACGTTATATTAAAACCAGCAATAATCACAAGGAGGGTTAAAATTAAAAACATAACGTTTTTTTCAACTTCAACAGAATGGAAAATAGCCATATCTTGGTGCTTCCAATCAATCATTCTATAATCTTTGCCATATTTTGTGTTTAAAAGATGAACAACACTGTCTGTATTGTTCACTTGATCAATAAAAACACCTAAATAATGCACTTTATCATTTAATTGATAAAACGTTTTGGCACTATCAAGGGGCATAAAGACATAGTTTTTATCATATTCACGCATGCCGTAGTTAAAAATACCAATCACTTTAAATGATTTTTGACGCGGTATTGTACCAAAGGCTGTAGTATTTCCTTCTGGAGCGGTCAACGAAAAGCGATCGCCAATATGAAGGTTAAGACTTTCGGATAGACGACACCCAATAATAACACCATCTTCCTTAAAATCATTGATATTACCACATTCAAGAGCGTTGATCAGAGGGGGTCTATCTTTAAAATCATCCATTGCAATCCCTTGAACCATAACACCTTGTGCTTGCCCTTTAAAGGATAGGATGTTTTGTTTTTCAATACTGGGATAGACACCCAAAACATGGGGGGTTTGTTTGATGTCATTTAAATGATTAGGGTCAACAGAAAGAGTATTGTTTTGATCTAAAATCATAACATGAGGACGCATACCAATGATGGCGGTTAATAAGTTCTGACGAAAGCCATTCATAACAGATGTGACAATAATAAGGGTTGCAACGCCAAGGGCTATGCCTAAAAAAGAAAAGATGGCAAAAAATGAAATAAAACCTTCCTTCTTGGAAGAAAATAAATATCTAAAAACAATTTTTCGCTCAAACAGTGACAACATTTTTGAAAAAACTTTCTAATTTTTTATTATAAAAAGGGCTCTTCAAAGTTAATCATACAAATGGATAAAAATCAATAATTTGAGGAGAAACTTAAGTTTAAGCCTTTTAGGAAACCTTTTCCCACAGCGGATTTTTTATTTCTTTTAAAAGTTCGTTGTGATTATTCTTTTCATCCTCTGTTAAATGAAAATCACGGGCAGATATATTTTTTCTTAAATTTTGAGTTGTTACACCGTATTCATGGTTTAATATTTTAGTATTTGAAAAGGAGAATGTTTTTTGTCGCCCCCCTAAAAGTTCAACATAAACTTGTGCCAGTAATTCACAGTCTATAAGGGCACCATGAAAATTTCTGTTTGATAAGTCAATTTTAAAGCGTTTACAAAGACCGTCCAAAGTATTATTTGCACCCGGAAATTTTTGGCGCGCAATGGCAAGCGTGTCAATAGCTTTTGACATGTGTAACGCCGATAACGATGCACGTTCAAGTTCAGCATTTAAAAACCCCATGTCAAAGGGGGCATTGTGAATGATTAATTTTGAATCTTCAATAAAATCTAAAAATCCTTGGGCAATATTTTCAAAAAAAGGTTTACCTTTTAAAAAGTCAGTAGTTATATTGTGAACTTTTGTAGCCGCAAAAGGAACATCCCGTTTGGGATTAATATAAGCATGAAATGTTTTCTCTGTTGGGCGTTTATCAATCACTTCAAGGCATGCAATTTCAATGATTCTATCGGCCCCCTTACTGTGGAATCCAGTTGTTTCAGTATCAAGGATAATTTCACGAAGCATAATGTTTTATTTTAACGTTTTTTGTATCTTACTACAAAGATAATTAATTTAGCAAACATGACGTTTAAAAATCTTATTTTCTTAACAGTTTCTTTACTTTTACATATTAGACTAAGGTAAGAATGGATAATTTTTAAGAATTGATGTCTTTAGAAAATCTGCAAAACGATGTGCTTAAAAATTCGTCATTAACATCAATCCTTATTGTCTATAGTGAAGATGATGCGCCTTTTGTTTTTAAAACATACCTTTGGCAAGATCTTGATGAAGCACCTTATTTTTTAAAATTTAGAACATTCTTAACCTATTGGGAACGTGACCAACAAAAACGTATTTTATCCTTTAATAAACTTTAGTGACGAACACCCCTTAATATTTAACAAAAAAAGTAAGATTTTCTTGCATAATGCTTGCTAACATGGCAAAGTTTGAGTGTTTAAAATAAGGGTATCAGTCAAAACATGAAGTTATGGAAGCAAGTTTTAGTTGGCTTAGCGTTAGGAATTGTTTTAGGTTTTGCGCTTGGTGAAAAAGCACTCTATTTAAAACCGTTTGGTGATATTTTTATTAAACTTGTCAAAACAATGATTGTACCTTTGGTCTTTTTTGCGATTATCTCCGGAATATCAAACCTTCCAGATAAAAAAGCTTTAGGTAGAATTGGCGGCAAAGCCCTTTTGACATATTTTTTTACAACTCTTTTTGCAATCTCAATTGGTTTAAGCGTTGGTTATGTTTTTAAACCTGGTGTTGGGTTAAATCTAGTCTTTGATTTAACAAAGGAGATTCCAGAAACGACGTCTTCTGGTTTTTTTAAAGTTATGGATACCCTTTTAAATATCATACCCGAAAATGGAATAGAAGCCATGAGCAAAGGAAACATGTTACAAGTTGTCTTCTTTGCCTTTTTTGTAGGCTTTGGCGTGATGTCTATGGAAGATGAAATGTCAGAAAAGTTTAAAAGTGGGCTTCGTGTTTTATCATCCTTAATGTTTACACTTATTGGCCTTATTATTAAACTATCCCCCCTTTCTGCTTGCTGCTTAACTGCTTGGATCATTGGGGTTCAAGGGGCTGATATTTTACAAAAGCTTGTCTACCTTTTAGGGTGTACCTATTTTGCGTTTGCCATTCAATATGGTGTTTTTGCACTTATGATTGCTTTTTGGGCAAAGCTTTCACCAATGCCTTT
>JAGOTX010000055.1 GCA_018061565.1 Pseudomonadota bacterium | reverse complement strand
TAAAGAAAACACCTCTTGAAAAAAGAAGGTGTCTTTCTTATATAGTGGGTATAAGGTTTTTTATTCTTTTAAAAGAGGTAACATGATGAAAAAAAAACAGTCTTCTGCAGGTAGTATTGAATCCATTAACAATGGTGATGATGCCTCTAATCTTATTCCCTTTCCAATTGATGACAAAAAAACAAAAAAAAGTAAGCTGATTTTTGGCTGCATTATTGGTGCCTTTATTTTTTTAATATATTCATTTAGATCTGAATTTTTTCCAAAAACAGAGCATGTTCAACAAGAACAACGTTTATCCCTTTTAGATCTTAATTTTGTTCCATTTGTAAACAAGGAACAACTTCCAAAGGGAAGTTTAAAGTTCTATACAAAAAACGACAAGGGTGATTGGGAATCTCATAATAAATCTCTTAACGATTTTAAAGGTAAACCGATGGTTATTCACATGTGGGCAACATTTTGTGGCCCTTGTGTAAAAGAATTGCCTGTGTATGATAGTTTTGTAAAATCAACAAGTAATGACATTGCTCATATTGCAGTGACCACAGGTAAGGTTGAACCAAAAGATATTGAAGCATTCTATGCCCAAAAAAATATTAAAAACCTAACAATTGTTGTGGACGAAAAAGCAACATTAGCGCAAACTTACCAAATTCAGGCAATACCAACGTCAATATTCTTTAGTGCATCGGGTAAGCCATTGGGGTATATATCCGGTATAATCTCTTGGGAGGATGGAAACGTAGCGTCCCTTTTGATGAACTTACTCCGTAAAGCTTAAGCGTTATATGAAGTCAGTTATTCGTTTTTTTAAATATACTGTTATCTTTTTATTATTGGGGATTTTAGTCCCCATAATGCTTTTAATGGGCATTGAAAAATCATCTAGGTTTTTTTCTTGGGGGTCAATGAAAATTGGCCCTAAGCTTAAGCGCCACAATGTGGTGCTTAGAAACTTAGAGCTTTGCTTTCCTGAAAAGGAAGAATCAGAACGCAAAACGCTTGCCGTTAAAACGTGGAGCAATTTAGGTGCCATATTTGGTGAGATGCTTTTTTTTAAATTGATGAGCGAAAAAGAGTTTAGAAAACGTGTAAAAATTGAAGATGACGTTGGGTGTATAAACGCTGGTGCTAAGATAATAGCTATTTCTCATATATCAAACTTTGAAATTTTTACGAATCTTCCAAAGTTTTTAAAAATTTTTATGCACTGTTTATATAGTCGTTCTAAAAATAAAATTACAGAAAAGTTAGTTTCATGGTTGCGTCAACGCCCTTATTTATCTCTTCATGCAAATGATGGACATAATGGGCTAAAAGCTTTTATAAATGCATTGCAAAAGCATGAAATGATATGGATGCTTGTTGATCAAGAATCATCAAAAGGGGTTGGAATTGAAACTAAATTATTTAGACACAACGTAAAAACAACCTCATTGCCAGCACAATTAGCCTTAAAATATTCTGCGCCCATTTATATGGTGCGCGTTATAAGAACAGGAGTTGCAAGATATACAATCCGGTCAGAAAATTTTACAATAACACCAGAAGATACTATTCAATCGATAACGCAAAATATTAATAATAAAATTGAAGAATGGGTTAGGGAATATCCAGAAGATTGGGCATGGCTGCATAAACGTTTTGACAAATCGCTTTATTAAAAGAGTTTGTGTTGCACAAATAAAATTTTTGCTAGATTTGTTACTTTTCTTTTGGATGCGAACCAACGCATCTTTCAATTGTTTTGATCTTCTTTTTAAGGTATCTTTTGATAAGAGAAATCCTAAAAAAAGAGCCATTTTGAAGACGTTGATAAAAAGCACACTTTCCTTTGTTTTAGCATTACCGCTTTTAGTGCTTGGACTCTTCATTATTTTAGTTATGCTCCTTTTTGGCATTGAAAAGTCATCCCAGTTTTTTGCGTGGTTTTTTATGAAGATAGGTCCAAAGACGCCGCGCCACAAAGTTGTTTTACGTAATTTAGAGCTTTGCTTTCCCAAGATGGATACACCCGATCAAAAAGAACTGGCTGTTAAAAGTTGGGGTAACCTTGGCGCCATGCTTGCTGAAATGATCTTTTTTAAATTTATGAAGGAAGAGGAATTTAAAAGACGCGTGACAATTAACGATAAAGTTAAGGCTTTTACTAAGGGAGCTAAATTTATTGTTAATTCGCATCTTTCTAATTTTGAAATTTTTAGTCATATCTCAAAAATTTTTAATGTTGTTATTAACTGTCTTTATAAAGAACCTAAAAGCAAATTTTTCAATTACATTATTTTATTCTTAAGAAAACAACCATTTTTTTATATGCATGCAAATAAAAGTACTGAGGGCTTAAAAGCGTTTATTAACGCCATAAAAAAGAATGAGTTTTCTTGGATGTTTGTAGATCAAAATGCACCAAACGGCATTAATACAACTTTTTTTAATTTACCCGTTAAAACAACGGATATTGTTGGAAAACTTGCGCTTAAATATAAGGCCCCTATTTTTATGGTTAGGGTTATAAGAACTGGAACAGCTAAGTATAGGATTGAAACAGAAAAGTTTGAGCTTAAAGATTCTGATACGTCCCATTCCATTACACAAAAGATGAATGATGTGATTGAAGGCTGGATTAAAGAGCATCCTGAACAATATTATTGGGTTCACAGACGCTTTAAATTGGTGGGGTATTGAATTGATGAAAATTGCAACATGGAATGTAAATTCCGTCAGAACACGGCTAGAGCATATTGTTGAATGGCTCAAAGAAAACCCTGTTGATGTATTATTACTGCAGGAACTAAAATGCCAGGATCAAGACTTCCCCAAAGTGCCCTTTTATGATTTAGGGTATAACCAAACTTTTTATGGTCAAAAAAGTTACAATGGCGTTGCGATTCTTTCCCACAAAAAGGCTGAGGATGTCGTTTTTGGAATCAATAATTTTGAGGACGAACAAGCCCGCTATATTGAAGCGATTATTGGAACACGACGCATTATCAGTGTTTATGTACCCAATGGGGAGGGGGTCAATTCACAAAAGTTTGACTATAAGCTTGATTTCTTAAACGCTTTGAACCGCCATTTAAAATCCCTTTTGACTTATAAAGAAGAAGTCATTATTGGAGGGGACTTTAATATTGCCCCATCAAATTTAGATGTTCACGATCCCCAAAAGTGGGAGGGGCAAATTTTATGCTCAAACCCCGAAAGACTTGCTTTTCAACACCTTTTAAACATTGGCTATACAGATGTATTTCGGATGATGAAGCCAACATCAAAAGAATTTACATGGTGGGATTACAGAGGGGGGGGGTATCAAAAAGACGAAGGGCTAAGAATTGATCATTTCCTTTTATCACCAGAAGCTGCCGATAAAGTCATCTCTGTCAAGATTGATAAAACGCCGAGGAGTTTAGAAAAGCCATCTGACCACACACCTGTTATATTAGAGTTAAAATAACCAAGATGCTTTATCTCAAATCTTTATTCATTCATTTCTTGTTTACCTTTGGGCTTTCAACGTCTTGGCATATTATGGCAGGACTAACAGGACAATATTCATTTGGTCATGGGCTTTTTTTTGGTGTTTCTGCTTATTTGTCGATGTTTTTATTTAACACCTTCCCTTATTATTTTTTAGGGGGGCTGCCTTTTGTTTTAGTATTAACGGGTTCAATTGGCGCAAGCATTGCTTATTTAAGCTTTCGCTTTAAAGTAGAACACGCCTATTTTACGCTTTTAACCCTTGTATGTTTAGAATGTTTTCGAATGATCTTTGAAAATTTGACTGTCTTTAATGGAATGTCTGGCTTTTTTCTTATAACGTCAGACTTTTCAGAAACCATATCTTCTTACTTTTTATACATATTATTGTTTTTTGTGTTCGCAATTTTTGGATTCACATTCAAGCTTTTTAAATCCGATATAGCATTAAAAAGTATTTGTTTAAAAGATTCAGTGAATGCAGCTTTATCGATTGGTATTCACCCTATTCGACACCCAACAATGCTAATGTTTTTAAGTGCGTTTTTTATAAGCTGCTTAGGCGCGCTTTCTATTTTTTATAAAAAACAGTTGTTTCCAGACCAAGTCTTTAGTATGCAACAGTCTATGTATATGGTATTACCCGCCCTTATTGGTGGCGTTGGCAAAGTCAGTGCACCCTTAATTGGGAGTGTTATTTGGGTTGTTTTAAATGAATTGATTGATCACCTTCTTGACTATTTTGATGTTTCTATAGGGCCAATTAAACATATTATTTTTGGATTTATAATACTGCTCATTGTTAACAAAAAAAATAAAGTACCAAATTAAAGTATAAATTTCGATAGATCTTGGCTGTTTGCAATGGTGCCAACAATGTCGTCAACCATTTTGGAATCAATCACAATTTCTTCGCCTTTTTTATCGGGCGCATTAAAACTTAAATCTTCTAATAGTTTTTCTAAAATCGTATGAAGACGACGTGCCCCAATATTTTCAACCAATTCATTGGCTTTTGCGGCCAAGTTTGCAATTTCTTGGATGGCATCTTCCTTAAACGTTAAGATCACACCTTCTGTTTTTAAAAGGGCGATTGCTTGAAAAATTAAATTGGCTTCAGGTTCTGTTAAAATACGAACAAAATCATCCCGTGTTAGAGACTGCAATTCAACCCTGATTGGGAGTCTCCCCTGTAGTTCTGGCAAAAGATCCGATGGCTTTGCAAGGTGGAAAGCGCCAGATGTGATAAATAAAATATGATCTGTTTTTACACTGCCATGTTTTGTAGAAACGGTCGTTCCTTCAATCAAGGGTAAAAGATCGCGCTGAACACCTTCTCTTGAAATATCGCCGCCTCTGTGTTCTTGGCGGGCGCATATTTTGTCGATCTCATCAATAAACACAATGCCGCGTTGTTCAACCGTAAAGATAGCATCTTTAATGATTTTTTCCTGATCCATTAATTTTTCTGATTCTTCTTTAATGAGAACTTTATAAGCTTCTTCAACCGTTAGCTTAAGTGTTTTTGTTTTTTGTGCGCCAAAGCCTTTCCCTAAAATATCGCCAAGGTTAAACATGCCCATTTGTGCACCAGGCATGCCGGGAACATCCATCGTTGGAAGGGACATCGATGGATTATCAGATACTTCAATGTCAATTTCTTTATCTGATAATTCACCTTTGTGGAGCATTTCTTTAAACTTAAATCGTGTTTCACTGGATGCATGTTTACCAACAATGGCATCTAACACAACATCTTCAGCATTTTTTTCAGCTTTTTGTTTTACTTCAAGGCGATATGTTTCTTTCCTTGTTTGAATGGCAAGATCAAGAAGATCCCTTATAATTTGTTCAACGTCGCGTCCAACGTAGCCAACTTCTGTAAATTTTGTTGCTTCAACTTTTATAAAAGGCGCATTGGCAAGTTTAGCAAGGCGTCTTGCAATTTCTGTTTTACCAACCCCTGTTGGGCCAATCATCAGAATATTTTTTGGAACGACTTCCTCTTGCAGGGATTGGTCTAACTGCATGCGTCGCCAACGGTTACGAAGGGCTACAGCTACAGCCTTTTTGGCTGACGTTTGGCCAATAATAAAGCGATCAAGTTCTTTAACAATTTCTTTTGGGGTTAAATCTTTAAACATAACTTTTTTATAAAACCTCTAATGTAATATTATGATTGGTATAAATACAAATATCGCCAGCAATTTTAAGTGCTTTTCTGGCTATTTCTTCGGCATCTAAATCTGTGTCAATTAATGCTTTTGCAGCAGAAAGCGCATAGCCACCGCCACTGCCGATGGCTATAATACCATCTTCAGGTTCTAAAACATCGCCATTTCCTGTTAGCGTTAAGGAGACATTTTTGTCAGCAACAGCCATCATTGCTTCTAATCTTCTTAAATACTTATCTGTTCGCCAGTCTTTCGCCATTTCAACACAAGCTCTTGCTAATTGGGATGGGTATTGTTCTAGTTTTGCTTCTAATCGTTCAAACAAGGCAAAAGCATCCGCTGTGGCGCCTGCAAAACCGACAAGCACTTGTCCTTGACTAAGACGACGAACTTTTTTGGCATGCCCTTTTATAACTTGGTGCCCTAATGTTACCTGACCGTCTCCAGCGACAACAACTTTACCATTTTTTCTAACACTGATAATTGTTGTTCCATACCACGTATGGGGATCGTGCTTAAACATTTTTTGCATTCCATTTAATAAAATTTGTTTTTGACTTTACCATATCTTGGGGGAAATTGCAAAAGAGGCTTTTTTTTATTTTTCGTTACCTACAACTTTACAAAGTACAAATTATAGTGTTATTTTAACCCAAAATAATTTTCTTAAGGTAAAAGAAGTGTTTATTCAAGCGATGCGGATCTCAGGTATTATTGATTAATATTTAAGATCAAAAATTAAAAAACTCCAAGACCACAATCTTGGAGTTTTTTTCTGGTTCTATTTAAAAGAGACTTAATTTTTAAGCACTTTGTCTTTGTCTTGGTCCTGAAGATTTTTCAAAAAAACGCTTTTCTTTAGGTTTTGACGTTTTTCCAAATGAGCGTCCTTCAGAAGATCTACCTTCAGAGAATTTTCTTTCTGAGGATCTGCCTTCAGAGGATTTTCTTTCTGAAAAGGGTCTATCTGCACGTTCTGGTCTACTGCGGCGTTCTGATCTTTCAGCGTTTTGCGGTCTTTCAGTTCTATTTGATCTATCTGAGCGGTCTGAACGATCAGATCTCTCAGCATATGCTGGTCTTTCACCAGAAAAACTTTTTCTATCACTTCTATCGCTTCTGTCTCTTCTTGGGCCTTCAGATTTATCAGATCTAAAGCGTGATTCACCGCCAAAACGGGATTCACCTTTTGCGCCATCAAAAGATTTTCTAGGTCGTCTTCTTGATTTTCTAGGATCAGCTTCAAACTTTCTATCATCCTTAAAATTAGGATCTAAAAGTTTGCAAATACTGCGCCAACGATTACGATCAGCACCTGTAATAAAGCTTACAGCAAGACCTTTTGCACCGGCTCTTCCTGTTCTTCCAATTCTGTGAATGTAATCTTCAGGGCAATGTGGAATATCATAGTTTACAACACATTCAATGTGTGGAATATCAAGTCCTCTTGCCGCAACATCGGTTGCTACAAGAATACGTGTTCTTTTTGACCTAAAACGAGCGATCACACGATCACGTCTGGATTGTTTAAGATCACCATGAATAGCATCTGCTTGATGACCATCAAGATCTAAGCGATCCATTAATTTTTCAGTATCTCTTTTGGTTTTGACAAACACAATAAAAGAACCTTCTGATTTGGCAACAAGCTTTGTTAAAAGTTGGTACTTTTCAGAATCTGTTGTCTCTATTGTTTCTTGTGCAATATTTTCTGTTGGTTCTGTTGTTGAGCCAACGGAAATTCTTTCAGGACTTGACAAATAATCCGCTGCAATTCTTAAAATTTCTTTTGAAAATGTTGCAGAAAACATCAATGTTTGGCGTTCGGATGCAAGCTTTGGTAAAATTTCATCCAATTGAACAACAAATCCCATATCAAGCATTCTGTCTGTTTCATCCATAACCAAAAAATCTGTATTGGATAAATTAAGCGTTTTTTGCTCTAAATGGTCATTAATACGTCCTGGTGTTCCCACAACAATGCGTGGGCGACTTTTAAGTTGTCTTAATTGTTTTTCAAATGAATCGCCACCAATTAAAAGGGCTGTTGCAATTTTAAGTTGCCCCATCATCTTTTTAACTTGATCTAAAACTTGGGTGGCCAATTCACGTGTTGGCGTTAAAATAAGCACGTTGCTTTTTTCATTGTTTAAAACATGAACAATGGCAGGGATAGCAAATGCTGCGGTTTTTCCTGTTCCGGTCTGTGCAGAACCCAAAATATCTCTACCATTTAAAGCAAAAGGAATTGCTTGATCTTGAATGGGCGTTGGGGTCTTAATCCCCATAAATTTAAGGTTTTTTATAACTGAATCTGGAAGATTAAAAGCTTCAAAGCTCATATGGTTTTGTGACACAATATTTTCTCTTATAAAAGTGTAATTTATTATTTTTTTTAAAAAAATAACGTTTGTTTGATCTACTTGAACAATGCATTGTACTACACTTAAATAATTTTTTCAATTATTATTTTTATTATTTTTTGTATCTTATCTATAAGTATTACATAAAATAAAAATAACAGAAGAGAAAGACAATGAAATGACTCAATAAAGTTTTATTCTTTATCGTCTAATGCGCACATGCCTACAACATTATAACCAGAATCAACATAATGTATTTCACCTGTCACACCAGAGGACAAATCACTTAAAAGATAAAGCCCAGCTCCTCCAACATCTTCTAACGTTGTATTACGCTTTAAGGGAGATTGTTCTTGGTGCCACTTTAAAACCTGCTTAAAGTCAGATATTCCCATCGCTGCAAGCGTTTTAACAGGCCCTGCTGAAATACCATTAACACGGATATTGTCAACGCCTAAATCCATTGAAAGATAACGAACACTACATTCAAGTGCTGCTTTTGCAACGCCCATCACATTATAGTTGGGAATAACTTTTTCAGCACCGTAATACGTAAGAGTTAAAAGTGCCCCCCCCCCCCCAATTTATTCTTTCTCTCCCTATCACCCTTTTTTAAATGAATAACACAAAACATCAAGCAAATTTAAAA
>JAGOTX010000054.1 GCA_018061565.1 Pseudomonadota bacterium | reverse complement strand
TTTTAGATATGAGGCAACGCCGTGTTCAATTATTATCGCATCAAACAAAATCTGTTGTTATGCATAATTCGGCCAAGGGTTATGGAAGCCAACTTGTGGTTGAAGCGGTTGATATTGAAAAAAAATATACAGATACGTTAACACTTAAACCCTTTTCAACCCGTATTTTTAAAGGTGATCGCATTGGTATTATTGGGCCCAACGGATCTGGCAAATCAACATTGTTAAAAATGCTGATTGGAAATCTTACACCTGATAGTGGGCGTGTTCGATTGGGGAAAACAATTGAAATTGCCTATTTTGAACAAGAACGCGATTCTATGAATGGGGATCAAACCCCATGGCAATATCTTTGTCCATCAGGGGGTGATACTGTTGATGTGCAAGGACACACCATGCATGTGGTTGGTTACCTTAAAAAGTTTTTGTTTGATGAAAAACAAGCAACGGGCAAGATCAGTATTTTATCAGGGGGTGAAAAAAATAGGTTACAGCTTGCAAAAATTTTAGCCCAAAAGTCCAACGTTTTAATTTTAGACGAACCAACCAATGACTTGGATATGGACACTCTTGATTTATTAATTGATATGCTAACGGCCTATGAAGGAACATTAATGATTATAAGTCATGACCGTGATTTTATTGATCAACTTGTAACGGCTGTCTTTGGCATAAAAACAGATGGTACTGTTATTGAATGTATAGGCGGATATAACGAATATCAAAAACAATTTGGAATGCAAACGCTCATCCCAACAAAAAAAACGTTAAAAGAAGAACCTCAAAGAGACAAAGTACAGTCTTCGATGACGGTTAAAAGAACTTACAAAGATCAGCGTGATTTTGAAAATATACCAAAAGAGCTGGACGCACTGGAGGTTAAAATTAAGGAAATTGAATCTAAACTTTACGACGCTGATCTTTATACACAAAATCCAAAAGAATTTGATAAATTAACAGAAGATCTTGACCTAGCTAAAAAACGCCAAGAAGAATTGGAAAATAGATGGCTAACGTTGATCTAATTTAAATTCAATACGTCTATTTTTTGCTGTTTCTTTATCATCTGCGTTTTTGTCTGTTGTTAAAGGCTGAAATTCACCAAACCCTGCTGCAACGAGTCGTTTTTCAGGAATTCCTTTTTTGATTAAATATTTAACAACCGCAATTGCCCTTGCAGATGAAAGTTCCCAATTGGATGGAAATGCCATCTTTATCGGTTTTTTATCTGTATGACCATCGACACGCAAAATCCAATTGATATCATCTGGAATTTTGTCGCTAATTTCTTTTAATACCTTACTTAAATGCGTAAGCTGTTTTTCACCCTCATTTCCAAGTTCGGCAGAACCAATATCAAACAATAATTCAGATTGAAAAACAAAACGATCGCCAACAATTTTGATGCTATCAATATCGCCAATAGCGCTTTTAAGTTTTGTAAAAAATTCAGATCTGTAAAGATGAACGCGATTTAAGTCTTTAAATTTTTCATTTTTTTGAGCAAGGTCTTCTTTTTCATCTTTTAAATTTGATAATTCACTATTAAGTTTTTCAAGATTGGACCTTAAATCAGAAATAACGAGTTTATCCTTTTTATTTTCTTCCGTTTCTTGATCTAAAAGAGCTGTTAATTTTGACAGTTCTTCTTGAATTTTTTTAAGATCAATAGCAATGCATTCTTTTTCTTGTTTGAGAGTATCTTTTTCGCTTAAGTGCTGTTTGACGTCATTTTCTAATTTTTGAACGAGTAAGGTTGCTTTTGATAAACGATCTTTTTCATCCTCTAAATTGGTATCAAGGGTAATAATTTTTTGATTTAAGCTATTAATTAACAGATCTTTATTGACAATAGAATCGTTTAAATAAAGCTGAGCGATGACAAAAGTCATCAATACAAAGATTAAAACCATTAAAACGGTTGCTAAGATATCAACATACGCTGGCCAAATATCAAATTCTTTTCTTTTTTTACGAATACTAAACATTAGAAAATAAAAACCTTAAAGCTAAAAGAGCTCCTTAAATTTTACTCCTATTTCTATTTGTTCTTCAAGGTGTGATGTGGGAATTATGTTTTTTAAAGATTAAAAACTTTTTCAAAAATTTACTTTTTATTAATAATTAGACGAATTCTGGAGGAGCCTCAATCGGAGGGGGGAGGGGGCCTTTAGGGGAATCCCATCAGACGAAAATTTTGCTTAAAAATTTTCTTATTTTAGAACTTCTTGAACCTTAAAGATTAAGTCTTTTAAAGAAAATGGTTTAGGCAAAAAGTGGATTTGAGCATTCGTTCCTAAGTTTTTTCTAAATGTATCTTCAGCGTAGCCAGATATAAAAATTGTTTTCATTTGGGGGATGATATCTCTTACTTTTTTATTTAACGTTGGCCCGTCCATTTTAGGCATGACAACATCTGTAACGAGTAAGTCAAACTTTTCGCCTTTTTTAATGATTTTAAGGGCATCTTCACCATTTTCTGCTTCTAAAACAGTATAGCCTTTTTCTCTTAATGCACGTGCACTAAACATACGAACGGCTTCTTCATCTTCAACGAGTAAGATTGTGCCGCCTTTTGAAAATGTATTCGTGGAAAGATCTTCCAATATAACTGTTTTTTGAATTTCTTCTTCAGATTGAGGGAAATAAATTTTAAAAATTGTTCCTTTATGAACAACGCTTTCAACAGATATGTATGCATTACTTTGTTTGATAATACCATAAACAGTGGAAAGACCAAGTCCTGTTCCTGCCCCAACTTCTTTGGTTGAAAAAAATGGTTCAAAGATACGGTCAATCACTTCTAGTGGAATCCCTGTTCCTGTATCTTCAATTTCAATCATTACATATTCGCCCTTAGGCATAACTTCGTGCCCCAGTGTTTTTGCTTTAAGGCATATGTAGTTACTTGTTCGAATCGTAAGAGTCCCCCCCTTACTCATGGAATCTCTGGCGTTTACAACCATGTTAACCATAACTTGTTCTAATTGGGATACATCTGCTTTGATGGGTTTTAAATCACGTCCATGAATAAGATTGAGTTCTATATTGACGCCAATAAGACGCCTTAAGAGCGCTGAAAGCTCTGATAAAACGTCTGTAATATCAATAACTTTAGGTTGTAATGATTGTTGACGTGAAAATGCCAAAAGCTGTCTTACTAAGTTGGCTGCTCTGTTGGCATTTTGCTTAATTTGCATAATATCCATATAGGATGGATCATTTGGAAGATAACGCTGTAAAAGAAGATCGCAAAAACCGATCATTGCCGTTAAAAGGTTGTTAAAGTCATGTGCAATGCCCCCTGCAAGCTGACCGATGGCTTGCATTTTTTGCGATTGGCTAAACTGTTGCTCTAATCGTTTTTGTTCTGAAATATCAATACACTGAACAAGAAGTTTTAGATCTTTTGATGAACTTAACGTATTATCAAGCACTGAAAGGTGGGTCATCATAGGTTGCTTTTTGCTTCCAAAAATCATTTCAATCAACGTAAGACGGTCTTTTTCATCCAAAACTTTTTTAAGCTTTTCTTTTGTATCCTTCACACTTGCAGGATCTAAAAGATCATAAATATAACCAGAAGATAGATCATGTTGAAGGGAAAAATCATCCATCATTTTTTTAAAGGCTGGATTAACGGATAAAATCTTCCCTGTTTTTTCTAAAACAAGGGATGGAATTTTGTTATATAAAAAACTTACCTCTTTTAAAATTGTTGAATCACTTGTTGAAGAAGGAAGTAAAACATCATCAATTTTACAAATCATTCCAGCTTTTATTTTTGAATCTGCTTTTTGGGGTGGGAAGTAAATAACTTTTATTTTCTGTTTTTGATGAGGTTTTAAATAAATGATAGAGGGTGAATCGTTATCGGATGAAAAATCTTCTAAAAATGAAATTGCTTTTTCACCAATAACTTTATCGCGGTCAACGTTGCACCATTTTGCAAAGGTTTCGTTAATACCTGTAAAATGACCAGATTTATTGATATAAAAGATGCCAAAGGGTGCAAAATCAAGAAAGTTTTCTAACTGGTCATACTGTTCACGAATTTGTTTTAAATTATCTAAGTATGATGTTAGATCCATTAAAATGACAAGAATGTAATTTTGCCCCCCCATTTGCATAGGATCAATTAAACGAATGCGCGATAACCACCTTCTTTGTTGTTGACCAAGGCCGTCCCCACCACTGGATAAAACAACTTCTCCGGAATGGTGTTCTTCTACCCATTTTTTAAATGTCGCTGCCTCAGGGGAGGGGGCTACTTTTAAAAGAATTTTTCTTAAAAACTCCTTTTGATGGGGGTATAGGTGAGGATGCGTTGTATATACCGTTCGACCGTGTTCATCAAAAACACAAACATCGGCAAATTCTGCAAAAGCTGCTGAATATATATGCAAGCGTCTTAGTCTTTCCTCATAAGAATTTTGCTGCTTTAAAACGGTTAAGAATATGACAAAAAATAGAATTGTTAAAAATCCAATTGTAAAAAGAGCAAGCCATTGTAATGGTTGAAGGGATGTGTATGTTAGATAAAAAAAGCACAATCCCCATATGATAGAGATTAAAAAAAACGTCATGTATTTTGTTGTTTTCGGCATGCTCTTTAGCTAAAAAAATGGCAATGCGTTTATTGTAGGTTGAATATAAAATGTGTGCAAGTTTTTCATATAAAAAAGACTGTTATAGAATTTAATTTATAAAAAAAACAATTATAACAAAATAATTTATTTTAACCTTATTAACTAAAAATTAACTGTTTAATTATACATATGTTTTAAAGATATTTTTTTTAAAAAAGAGGAGGGTAATATTATGAGTTTAATTCCAATTAATATTATTCCCCTTAAACAGCCACAAAAAATGGTGAACCCAGAAAAATCTGAACCACAAATAATTTTTGCTGAAGAAAGAGACCGACTTTTAGATAAGCAGCTTCATATTCAAATGAGTGATTTTGATTTTAGTGATGATCAAGAGCTTTTTAAAACTTATCTTCATTCTTTACGCTTATTAAAAGTAACAAACGTCATGTTAAGAGCTGAAATTAAGCTGTTAGTTCAAGAGCTGCATGAATATAAAAAGAAAGAAATTGATGCTCAAAATCAACAAGAATTAATCAGTGAAACTTAACAGTTTTTTTAAGCTAAAATGTAGTCTTTTGCGGCAATAATTTTTTTATTAATGATATCAACATTTAAAACTGCATCTTTTGTGAAAGGGAGCGTTACCATTTTTTTTGTTGATTTTTGTTCAATATCTAAGAATGTACCGGCACCAAAATTACAGACTTCTGTAACTTTTCCAATTAATTCATTTTCTTCAAATACCTCGCATCCCATAAGGTCTATAAAATAGTATTCTTCATCATTCTGAAGAGAGGGAAGTTTTTCTTTTTGGATATAAAGTTTTAAACCTTTTAACTGATCTGCTTTATCGCGATCAGTAACATCTGCTTTAAAGGCAAGAAAAATATTATCTTTTAAATAATTTAATGTTTTAATTTGAAACGCGTTTTTATCTTCTGTAAGCAAGGGAAGATACGACGTAATATTCAAAGGGTCCGATGTAAAAGAGCGAATTTTAAACTGCCCTTTTACACCATGTGACCCAATAATTTCTGCAACTAAAACAAGTTGATCAGACACTAACGTGCTTAAACTTATTATGCTGATGCAGCAGCTGCTTGTGCAGCAGCTTTTTCAGCCGCAGCAGCTTCCGCTTTCATACGTTCTTGTGCTTTTTTACGTGGCGCTGATTGAACAGGTTGCGCTTGTCTTTCCTTCTTTTCAATGATGCCTGCATCACTTAAAAATAAAGAAACACGGTCTGTTGGTTGTGCACCAACTGAAATCCAATGTTGGATACGTTCTTTATTTAAAACAATACGATCTGCATGCCCTTTTGCAAGAAGAGGGTTGTAAGACCCAACGCGTTCAACAAATTTACCATCTCTTGGTGATGTGTTTTCTGCAACAACAATTCTGTAAAATGGGCGCTTTTTTGCACCACCGCGCGCTAAACGAATTTTTAATGCCATAAAAATCTCCGATTCTATATTGAATATCTTTTCCTAGATATACTAAACGTTTTTACACATAAATGCTAGTTTTTTCTTTATATTTATGTCGATTATTTCTTAAAATAAGTGCGCACATGTTTATGTGATAAAACTACTAAACATCTTTTTTTTGTTGCAATAACAATCTGTCGTCATCAACTTTAGAACCAAAATGGGACAGAAGATCTTCAATCGTTAAAGACGTTCTTTCATTTCCGTTTACATCAAAAAGAAGTTTTCCTTCATGTAAAATGATGGTTCGGTTCCCCATTTGAAGAGCGTGATTTAGGCTATGCGTTACCATTAATACAGTTAGTTTTTTTTCACTGACAATATCTTGCGTTAGGTTTAAAACGTAATCTGCCGTTTTGGGATCAAGGGCGGATGTATGTTCATCGAGCAGCAAAATTTTTAAAGGGCTAAGTGTTGCCATTAGAAGACTAACTGCTTGCCTTTGACCGCCAGATAGCATGTTCATTGATGTATCAAGCCTATTTTCAAGGCCAAGGTTTAGGCGGGATAGAATATGCGCAAATTCTTCCCTTAAAGGCTTTAAAAGTGCACGCTTAAAAGATCTGCATGATCCTCTTTTCAATGCAAGGGCCATATTTTCGGCAATTGTTAAGTCACCACATGTTCCAACAAGGGGATCTTGAAAAACTCTGGCAACCGCATGAGAGCGCATATAAGCATATTTGTTACTGACATCTTCGTCGTCAATATAAATTTTTCCATCAGAGGGCAAAACATCCCCTGCAATGGCATTAAGAAGTGTTGATTTTCCGGCGCCATTACTGCCAATAACAGTTATAAAATTACCTTCTTCAATATTAAGCGTGATTCCTTGAATGGCTTTTTTTTCAATAACAGTGTTTTTATTAAATGTAATTTTTAAATCTTGAAGTCGAATCATATAGAGGCAACCTCATTATCTTTAGATTTAAAAAATGACTTTATGGTATTTAATTTCATGCTTAACGCCATAAAAATAGCTGTTAAGAGCTTTTGATCAGATGTTTGAAGGCCAATATCGCCAAAATTAAGGGCAAATGCTGTAACTGTATAAAAAATAATGGATCCTAAAATACAAGCAATGAGGGCGTCTTGCACACGGCGATGACGAAAGATAGCTTCACCAATAATAAGCGCGGCAAGACCTGTAACAACGGTTCCAATACCAAGGTTGATGTCTGAAAAGCCACTATATTGAGCATAAATAGCGCCTGCAAAAGCAACAAGACCGTTCGATATAGCAAGACCTAGAACAATCATATTTTTGTCATTAACACCTTGAGCTCGGCTCATTCTTTGATTGTTACCTGTAGACCTTAGTGCTAAACCTATTTCTGTTTTTAAAAACCAACATAAAAAAGCAAAGACAATTGCAATAATTAAAAAAAGGATTATAACTTTTGGGATGTGAAAAGGGCACATATCAAATAATGTTGGTTCGTTTAAAAGGGCTACATTGGGGCGCCCCATTATTCTTAAATTAATTGAATAAAGAGCAGTCATTGTCACAATGCCGGCTAAGAGATTGAGCATTTTTAAGCGTGTTGAAAGAAAGGCTGTAAGACTGCCTGCGATCATGCCTGCAAAAATAGACAAAAAAGTAGAAAGAAGAGGGGAAAATTTAAAAAGTGAGATTGACGTTGCATAAACAGAAGCGCCTAAAACATAACTTCCATCAACAGTCATATCTGGAAAGTTAAGCGTTCTAAACGAGACATAAGCAGCCAATCCCACAAGTGCATAAATGAGGCCTATTTCAAGCGTTCCTATAAATTGAAAGAATGACATCTTACCTTGTTTAACCTTTTTATAAATTTCTGGATGCAGAAGGAATGCGAATAACTAAACCATCTAATTCTGGTTTCATGATAATTTGGCATCCTAAACGCGATGTTGGTTTTAAACCAAAAGCAAGATCTAACATATCTTCCTCTTCTTCTTTGGCTTTTGGAAGCTTTGGGAACCAGTCAGGATCTACAACAACATGACATGTCGCACACGCTAAAGATCCTTCACATGCACCTTCAAGATCAATATCATGAAGTCTTGCAATATCTAAAAGTGAATTTCCAAGAGGTGCATCAACGGTTTGATGGGTTCCATCTGGACTTACAAAATGTACTTTTGGCATATGCTATAACCTAAACTTTAAAATAAATTAAACTCAGAGACTGTTGCAAAATGAGAATTGTCATTCCTTTGATGTCGGGAATCCACAAATTAATAATTTAAAATCCTTGATATACAACGATTTTATAGCCCCCTGCCTTCGCAGGGGTGACAATTAAGTTACTATTTTTTAGATAAAAATCTATTTTGCAACAGTCTAACTCAAAAAATATACTAACATATAAAACAATCAAAAATCAAAAAATATCAAAACGATTTAACGCTTTTTAAAATGTTTTTTAATAAAATAGATACCTGAAATAATAAGTACTAAAATGATTGGGATCCATATAAATAATTTTTCTATAAAATGTTTGATTGAATCAAAGTTATTAATAATAACTTCGCCCAGTTGATACCCTGCATAACAGCTTACAACTGCCCATATAAAAGCAGCTAAAATATTGAGTGGAAAAAATTTTTTTGGCGCAATATTGGCAGCGCCTACAACGAAAGGGCTAACCGTTCGAATA
>JAGOTX010000053.1 GCA_018061565.1 Pseudomonadota bacterium | reverse complement strand
GTTGGGTTGCTATTGTTTCGTGGTGGAGGAGGTGGGGGCCGTGATTGATTTTGGGTTTCTGTGGGGGCCCCTCAGAACACGAAGAACGCCCAAAATGAGTTTTTTCGTTAAGTTTCTTTTAAGAAAGTTCCAGTCTATCGGTAAAGTTCGGATTTCTTTCAAGAGAAGCTTATAAACTTTTTTAAATTTTCTTAAAATTATTCTTAAAAAAGCTTTTAAAAGTAATGTAAATTTAAAAACTTAAAATCATCTGTTTTTTATGCTAATGTGTGCATATGTTTTTGATGATAAAAGTTTAGGATTTTTATGAAGGTACAATTGAAGGATGGCTCTACTCGTGAATATGAAGGGGCTGTTAGTGGTTTAGATGTTGCAAAAAGCATATCCCCAAGGCTAGCAAAGGACGCTGTTGTTGTTAAGGTAAACAATGAGCTTTGGGATTTAACACGAACATTACCTGATAATTGTACCCTTGATATTGTAACTCGCGGAACGCCTGAAGGGTTGGATGTTATAAGGCATGACGCGGCCCATGTGTTGGCTGAAGCCATTAAAGAGATTTACCCATCTGCCCAAATTACAATTGGTCCATCAATTGAAAATGGTTTTTATTACGATATTTTGTGTGAAAAATCTTTATCAAGTGATGATCTTGCTGATTTAGAAAAAAAGATGCATGAGATTGTTAAAAGAAATCAGCCTTTTATCCGAGAGGAATGGGCCAGAGACGACGCAATTCAATTTTTTAAATCAATTGGTGAATATTTTAAGGCTGAAATTATTGAAGGTATTCCAGAAGGGCAAACCATAACGCTTTATAGGCAAGGAAACTTTGTGGATTTGTGTCGTGGTCCGCACCTTCCATCAACCGGCTTTATTGGAAATGGTTTTAAACTCATGAAGCTTGCCGGTGCCTATTGGCGGGGTGATCATAATAACCCAATGCTTCAGAGAATATATGGAACGGCATGGGCCAATGAAGCGGATTTAAAAGCGTACCTAACACAACTGGAAGAGGCTGAAAAGCGGGATCACCGTAAAATTGGGCAGGAACTTGGATTATTTCACTTACAAGAAGAGGCGACAGGGAGTGTTTTTTGGCACCCTAAGGGATGGCGTATTTATAGAAAACTTCAAAACTATATTCAAAAAAGAGTTGATGATAATGGTTATTTAGAAGTAAAAACCCCCCAAATGGTGGATAAAAGCCTTTGGGAAAAAACAGGACACTGGGAAAACTTTAGGGAAAATATGTTCACCGTTCAAGATGAAGAAAAAACATATGCCATAAAGCCTATGAATTGCCCTTGTCACGTGCAGATTTATAAACAAGGTATTAAAAGCTACCGTGATTTGCCGCTTCGCTTAGCTGAATTTGGAAGCTGCCACAGAAATGAATCGTCTGGATCGTTGCATGGCATTATGCGGGTTCGGGCCTTTACGCAAGACGATGGCCATATTTTTTGCACCCCAGATCAAATTGTAACGGAAACAAAGCAATTTTGTGATTTGTTAAAGAGCATCTATAAAGATTTAGGATTTGAGGGGATTCGGGTTAAATTTTCGGATAGGCCTGAAAAAAGATCTGGATCGGACGCTGTTTGGGATAAGGCTGAAAATGCATTAAAAGAGGCTGCTGTTAAGGCTGGTCTTGATTGTACGCTGAACCCTGGGGAAGGGGCGTTTTACGGGCCAAAGTTAGAATTTGTTTTAAAGGATGCGATTGGTCGTGAGTGGCAATGTGGAACGCTTCAGGTTGATTTTACAATGCCTGAAAGGCTGGATGCACTTTACGTTGCAGAAGACGGAAAACGCCACCATCCTGTGATGCTTCACCGTGCAATTTTGGGAACGTTTGAACGCTTTATTGGAGTGTTGATTGAAGACTGTGCTGGAAACTTTCCCTTTTGGTTGGCTCCTGTTCAAGTTGTTGTGGCCAGTGTTACAACAGAAGCGAACATTTATGCAAAAAAACTTTATGATTCTTTAATTGCAAATGGCATCTATGCAGAACTCGATGACAGGAATGAAAAGATTTCTTATAAAGTGAGGGAACATTCTGTGCAAAAAATCCCTTATATTTTAGCTATTGGAAAACGCGAAGAAGAGAATAATACAGTTTCTGTTCGTAAATTTGGGTCAATGGATCAAACAACGGAAAATTTTGATGAGTTTTTAAACCGCGTTAAAGAAGATGCAAAGGGGCCATTGAGATAAATGTATTTTGTAAGGCACTTTTTTTTATTCATTTTAAACATGACTTTTTTATTGGGGAGTGAATTGGAAATGTATACAAAAATTGATGAAAATAATATTCGACTAACATGTTATGTTCGTGATGAAAAAACTGATTTAAATTGACTTTTTATACCAGGAGGGCCTGGTTGTGATTCAAGTTATTTACAAAGTCTTTTGGATATCCTTGTTTTACCGGGTAATGTTTGGCTTGTAGATTTTCCTGGTAATGGTAGCCATAAAGTGGAAAAAGATGATTGTGATAATTGGTTAGATATATTTATTCCAATGATAAAGCAATTTAAAAATCCTATTCTTGTTGGGCATTCGTTTGGCGCTCAGCTTCCATTACTTTATCCTGAATGTGAAGATATTCTAAAAGGATTTGTGATTATGAACTCTTCGCCTAAGATATGGCATGAAGAAGCCTTAAATTTTGCAAAAGAACATAATTTACCTTCTTTTCAAAAAGAACTTGATGAATTTAACGCAAATCCAAGTGATGAAACATTTAAACATGCTTTAAATGCTTGTATGCCTTATTATTTTCCTGAAAAAACATTAGAAAAAGGGATAAAATATCTTATGGAGATACCTTTTGCATTAGCCCCTGCTAATTGGTGGCAAAACTATGTTTTTAAAACGTCTTTTAATGCAAAATGGATTCCGCAAAAAGTGCCAACACTGATTATTGGAAGTGAGTTAGATGCGATGTGCCCTTTTGTTTTATATCAAAATGATAGCCGCTTTGATCATATAGTGAAAAAGTATATTGAAGAAGCAGGGCATCTTCCATGGTTTGAAAAACCAGAAGAGGTAAAATCTGCATTTGATGACTTTTTAAGCCGCATTAAAGACGATCCTAAGGGACCATTGAGGTAGTTTTATAGAGAACGTTTTTTTTGTGAATATCTATTAATTAAAAACTTTGGTTTTTAATTAATAGAGTGTTTGGCTTTTATTCTTTTTTTTCATTTTCGACGATATCAAACCACATTGCGTTTAAAATTGCAAATAAACAAGCAAAGCCGAGTCCTAAAATCCAACTGAAGTACCACATTTTTAATCTCCTCAATAATATGTATTTGTATCTGATTGAATTGTTTGTTCTGTCACTTTACCGCGCATAACATGGTAAACCCATCCAGTATAAAATAGAACAATTGGTACAAAAATAATGACAGCTATCGTCATAATGAAAAGTGTTAAATGGCTGCTTGATGCATCAAAAACAGAAAGGCTTTGTGCTGGATTCGATGAAGATGGCAAAATAATTGGAAACATTGCAAGCCCTGGTAAGGAAACGATTCCAAAAATACTAATGCCACTAAAGACAAAACTGATAAATGGTTTTTTTAAAAGCTGTAATAAATTGGATAACAAAATGCCCCCAAAAGCCAAGAGTGGGGAAATGAGCATCCATGGATAATTTTTAAAATTATGATAGAAACCTCCGTTTATAATACAGACTTCTTTCATAAGGGGGTTCGATGGACCTGCTAAATTTTGGGTGGATGTTATGTTATAGTAAGGTAATATATTAACACTCATCCAACATGCTAAAAGGAGTGTTATGATTAAACAAACAGAGGCCAATGGTATAATACACTTGACCCTTTTTTGAATAACACCTTCTGTTTTAAGACTTAAATATACAGCACCATGTTTGATAAACATACAAACGGAGATAACCCCACACAAAAGCCCAAATGGGTTAAGGAGTTCAAAAAATGTTCCTGTATAGTGAATGCGAAGATCATGATCAAAATGAAAAGGAACGCCTTGTATGACATTGCCAACGGCAACTCCAAAAAGAAGGGCAGGAACAAATCCTCCAATAAAAAGGCAAACATCAAACGCCTTACGCCATATTGGATTGTTTACTTTGTTTCTATATTTAAAACCAACAGGTCTTAATATAAGGGCTGCTAAAATAACAAACATGGCAAGATAAAAGCCAGAAAAACTGACGGCATAAATGGGGGGCCACGCTGCAAATATGGCGCCACCACCTAGAACAATCCAAATTTGATTGCCTTCCCAAAATGGGCCAATGGTATTAATAACAACGCGTTTTTCAATATCTGACTTAGCTATGAATGGTAAAAGGGTTGCCACACCAAAATCAAAGCCATCCATAACGGCTAAGCCAATGAGTAAAACACCAAGCAAAACCCACCAAATAACACGTAAAATTTCATAATCAACTGGAATAGACATAAGGTATAAACTCCTTTAACTTAAAGTGGGGCCAAGTTTGATGTATTTTCGCATTAAGAAAAGATCAACAATTAATAAGATGGTATAAAACACAACAAACATTGTAAGGCTTATCCAAACAGAGGTTGCAGAGATATCGGATGCACTTAAAAAGGTGGGTAAAATACCATCAATCGTCCAAGGTTGGCGACCTGTTTCTGCAATATACCATCCTAGTTCAATAGCAACCCAAGGAAGGGGGAGGGAATATTTTGCAAATTTTAAAAATGTTTTGTTTTCACCAATGCGGTGACGTGCTGAAATATAAAAAGCAACACCAAATAAGAGAATAAAGTAGATGCCAAGGCCAACCATAATTCTAAAGGAAAAGAACAAAGGTTTTATTTTTGGCACAGTAATTTTTGCGGTGTCTTTAATTTCTTGTTCTGTTGCATTTTGAATATCGGGGCGGATTTTTTTAAGAAGCAGCGCATAGCCTAAATGCTTTCCATGTTCATCAAATAGTTTTTTGGCAACCGTATCGTTTTTATTTTTTCTTAAAATTTCTAACGCTGAATAAGCTTTGATTCCTTCTTTAATATTTTCTTCAGAGTGTTTTACAAGGTCATTAATCCCGTATACAGGTTGATTAAAACTTCTGGTTGTAATAATGCCTAAAAGCCAGGGAATAGCAACTTTGTAGTTTATTATTTTTGTTTCTTCATTTGGGATACCAAAGAGTGTTAACGCAGCGGGAGCGGGTTCTGTTTCCCACATGGCTTCAATAGCTGCAATTTTCATACGTTGATTTTCTGTTAAGACATAACCACTTTCATCACCCAGTACAACGACAGAAAGGGCAGAGGCTAACCCAAAGCTGGCGGCAACCGTCATAGAGCGTTTTGCAAATCCAATATGCCGATTTTTAAGTAAAAAGTACGCACTAATGGAAAGAACAAACATGGAACCTGCAACATAGCCAGCGCTCACTGTATGAACGAATTTAGATTGTGCAACGGGATTGAAAAATACGTCATAAAAAGATGTCATTTCCATGCGCATGGTTTCAATATTAAAGGCAGAACCGATAGGGTTTTGCATCCAAGCATTGGCAACTAAGATCCAAAGAGCTGAAAAGTTTGTTCCCAATGCTAAAAGCCAGGTACACATTAAGTGTTTAATTGGGGTTAAACGGTCCCAGCCAAAATAAAAAAGACCAATAAAAGTTGCTTCTAAAAAGAAAGCCATGAGCCCTTCTATGGCTAAAAGAGATCCAAAGACATCCCCCACATAGTGAGAATAATAAGACCAGTTTGTACCAAATTGAAATTCTAATGGCACACCTGTTGCAACACCCATGGCAAAATTAATACCAAATAAAATGCCCCAGTATTTTGTCATATCCTTCCAAATTGGATTTTTTGTCATGACATAAACAGATTCCATAATGGCAAGAATAAAGGAAAGACCAAGGGTTAGGGGAACAAATAAAAAGTGGTAAAGCGCTGTTACACCAAATTGCAAACGAGATAAATCAACAGAGTCCATGATTTTTAGTCCTTTTTAGAATTTAAAAAAATAGGATACCGTTCTTTTGTTGGTTCTTGCTTTTTCTTGACATACGAGTACGAAAAAACAAGGGTCACAATAAGGGCGATTTTAAAAACAAGTAGCTTTAAAAAGTCGCGTTTGAATTTGTCAAAAAACGATGACATTATTCTTAAACTTTCTCAAAAATAGGTAACCCTTTGAGAATGATTGTTTCATGTTTTTTTATGTTTGTCTACGGTTCTGATTTTTATGTATGAGTTATAGACTGGTTGTTTTATTTACAAAATAGGTTTAAAAATCCCATAATAATGCCGCTAAGGCAGGTTGATAAGGTTCCAATAAAAAGGGCTTTGGGGGCGAGTGCTATAATATCATCTCGTCTTGTTGGAACAAGTGATCCAAGGCTTCCAATGACCATACCAACGGATGAAAAATTAGCAAACCCACAGAGCGCATAAAGCATTATTAATTTTGAATGTTCAGATAATGTGCACTTTGAAAGATTGATAAAGGCAAAGACTTCATTGAGAAAAGTTTTTGTACTTAAAAGGGAGGCGGCTTCCTTTGCTTCCACCCAAGGAATGCCCATTAGCCATGTAAAAGGTGCAAAAAGATATCCACATATGTCTTGTAGAGTATGTGGTTGGCCTAAAAAAATTAAGGTTATTTTTTTTAATATGACATTGATTAAAAAGATGATGGCCGCAAAAACAATCAGCATAGAAATTACATTCCAAAAGACATTCATGCCATCAACCGCACCTCTTGAAATGGCGTCTATACCATTTTTAAATTCATAAGGGGGAACGATATCACCTTTTGTTTTTTGATGACCTTCAGGAATAAGAATCCTTGAAAGCGTGATGCTTGCTGGAATGCTAATAAAGGAAGCAACTAAAATATGCGAAATAACATTTGTAAAGCTGTTTTCCAAGATCATGGCATAAAGTGGAATAGCTGCAGCAGCCGTTGTTGACATACCGCAAGCCATAACCATTAAGAGTTCTGTTCTTGTAAAATTTTCAAGGTAAGGACGAACAAGGATGGGCGTTTCCATTTGGCTTAAGAAAAGTTTTGCAGATGCAATAACGCCCATAGCGCCCCCAATGTTGAGGATTTTTTGAAAAATAGGGGACAGACAACGCACAATAAAAGGGATGATTTTGTAGTGAAAAAGGACCATGGAAATGGCGCTTACAACAATGAGCAATGGTAATATTTGAAACCCAAAAATAATAGATGAAGCCCCTTCTTTAATAGCAAAGGGGAGGGGGGCCCCACCAAGGTAGCCAAAAACGAAGCTTGTGCCTTCGAGTGTTGCCTCTTTTAACATGTGAACAATATTGGTTAAGTATTGAAGAAATGTTTTTAAAGGTTTAAAAAATAAGGCTATAATAATGCAAAAACATTGTAAAATAAAACCTTGAAGAACAAACCGCCATGCGATGTTTTTTTTATTTTCAGAAAAAAGAAAGACAATAAAGAAAATTAAAAAAATTGCTATCAATGGGCGA
Organism: Pseudomonadota bacterium; assembly: GCA_018061565.1. Lineage (GTDB taxonomy): Bacteria > Pseudomonadota > Alphaproteobacteria > Paracaedibacterales > UBA11393 > JAGOTX01. The sequence goes on along the minus strand of JAGOTX010000053.1, from coordinate 1,314 downwards.
AAGTCTAAAATTCTCATACAAAAATCCAATATTATTTAAAACCCTTATGCGCGATTTTAGAAGATTTAAAAAAACTTAACAAGCTTTTAAAAATATCTAAAAATCATATCCAACCCAAAGATTGCAGCATTCTTTAGCCATATGGCGAACACGGGCAATATAATGGGCCCGTTCTGTGACGGCAATAACGCCTCTTGCATCCAAAAGATTAAAAATATGGTTTGCTTTTACACATTGTTCATAGGCTGGTAAAACAAGATTTTTGGACAGTAAAAAATCGCATTCTTCTTCTGCGTCTTTAAAATGGCGAAGCAGTTTTTCAACATTTGCAAATTCAAAATTATAAGCTGAAAATTCTTTCTCACTTCTTTTAAAAACATCATGATAGGTGAGTTTACCTTCTCCCTCTAACCCGTTCCAATTTAAGTCAAAATGGCTATCAACACCTTGAACGATAGATGCAATACGTTCTAAGCCATAAGTCACCTCTACAGGGATTGGATTACAGTCAATACCACCGACTTGTTGAAAGTATGTAAATTGAATGATTTCCATGCCGTCACACCAAACTTCCCATCCAAGGCCTGCTGCACCAAGGGAGGGGTTTTCCCAATCGTCTTCAACGAATCGAATATCGTGTTCTTTAAGGTTGAGACCTAACGCTTCTAAACTTTGTAAAGTGAGCTCTTGAGGGTTGTTAGGTGCTGGTTTCATAATAACTTGAAATTGATAGTAATATTGTGTTCTGTTAGGGTTATCGCCGTATCTTCCATCTTTTGGGCGTCTGCAGGGTTGCACAAAAGCAGAATTCCAAAGATCAGGGCCTAGAGCCCTAAGGCTTGTTGCTGGGTGAGATGTTCCAGCACCAACTTCTAAGTCATAGGCTTGTAAAATACAACACCCTTGTTTTGACCAAAAATTTTGTAAGGATAAAATAATATCTTGAAATGAACGCATGATAAAAAAACCTTTTTTAACTCTAAACACACTTTGCTGTTTTTACAAAAATAGCAAGTATATTAGACAAGAGTCTACACCATTTTTAAAATAAGTGATACAGAAGTTAAGATTAGTTGTACAAGTTTTTTATGCAAATTTCTTTTAAAAATCCCAAAAATCCTTCACAAATTAACCTTTTGTTAAGGTATGTCATGTTAATCTAAGGATGTGAGACGCATTAGGCGGGGAGGGATTGAGTATGATCCCTTGACATTAGCAAGTTAGGAAAGGAATACATCCGAAAGAAATCTTACACACCTGTTAGAATGGAATAATAAACCTCGATATCAAGGTTATTATATACGTTCATCTTCA
>JAGOTX010000052.1 GCA_018061565.1 Pseudomonadota bacterium | reverse complement strand
GGATTGGCACCCTATTTTAGATGAGTTGATAAAATCCTATCCCTTTATTGAATCAAAACCAGGATGGGGAATGACTTATATAGACGATGATTCAAAAGAACCAAGAACAAATACCCCCCCCCCCTCTCATGAAAAAGAAAAAGCCCCTGTTTCTGAAAAGTCTTTAAAGGATACAATTAAAGCATTTTTTCTTGTTGAAGCATACAGAAAACACGGTCATATATCCGCAGATCTTGACCCTTTGAATGCAACACAAAAAAGGGGCCATGAATCTTTAGACCCTAAATTTTTTGGGTTTACAGATGCTGATTTTGCCCACCCCATCTTTGTAAATGGCTTATTTGGCAAAGACTACATGACATTAAGTGATTTAGTTTTTGAACTACAAAAAACTTATTGCGCAAAAATAGCCGTTGAATACAGTCATCTAAGCAATGAAAAAGAAAAAAACTGGTTTAAAAACAAGTTTGAATCCCCTGCCCCCTCGTATTCGAATGAACAAAAAAAATGGATTTTAGAAAATTTAACAAAGGCTGAATTTTTTGAAAAGACAATTCATGTTAAGTTTCCAGGCGCTAAAAGATTTGGTCTTGATGGTGGTGAAAGCCTTATTCCAGGGCTTCTTCATTTTATGAACAAAAAAGCAAAAACAAGCGTTCAAGAATTTATTTTTGGCATGCCTCATAGAGGAAGACTTTCAATTCTCTGTAATATTTTAAAAAAATCCTATCGTTCTATTTTTGCACAATTTGAAGGAATGTCCCCCATTCCTTTAGATATCGATGCCTCTTCAGATGTAAAATACCATTTAGGGCATTCATCGGATGTTTTATTGAATGGAAAAGAAGTTCACCTTACAATGCTGCCTAACCCATCCCACCTTGAAGCGGTTAATCCTATTGTTTTAGGCAAAGTTCGCGCCGCACAAAACCACATAAAAGATACAAAACGCGCTCAAGTTTTAGGTATTCTGCTTCATGGAGACGCTGCCTTTGCAGGCCAAGGCATTGTTTCTGAAACACTTCTTTTATCAAAACTCGATGGATATAAAACAGGTGGTATTTTACATGTTGTTGTCAATAACCAAATTGGTTTTACAACATTTCCAGAATACTCTAGGGCAAGCACACATTCTACAGATATCGCAAAAGCAGTTGATGCCCCCATTTTACACGTTAATGGGGATGACCCAGAAGCAGTCCTTCAGGCTTTTGAAATTGCTGCTGATTACCATAGTGAATTTGCATCCGATATTGTGATTGATTTTGTTTGCTATCGACGTTTTGGGCACAACGAAGGCGATGAACCCGTCTTCACACAACCAAAAATGTATACATTCATAAAAAATCACACAACCGTTCGCGCACACTATGAAGAATTATTAGAAAGAAAAGGTGTTTTAACAAAGGACGAAACACAAATCATCCGCGATAACATCTCTTTAAAACTGCAAGAAGAATATGAAGCAGCCCAAAAAATTAAAGCAGCCAACCAAAGTGCAGAACCAAAAGCAGACTGGATGGAAGGTGAATGGAAATCTATAAAATCAGAATTATCCCCTCAAAATATCCAAGAATCCGTTAAAACTGGGGTTGATGTTGCCATTCTTCGTGCCCTTGGACTTAAAAGCCTAACACCACCTGAAAGTTTTAATCTCAATTCAAAAATCATACGCCAGTGGGAACAAAAACGAAATGTTTTAAATACAGGACAAGGCGTTGATTGGGCTTTGGCTGAAAGTTTGGCATTTGCAACGTCCCTTCTTGAAGGGCACAATGTACGCCTTAGCGGGCAAGATTCAGAACGTGGAACCTTTTCACAACGCCATGCTATTATTACCGATCAAGAAAATGAAAAACCCTATTTAAGCCTTAACCATTTACAAAGTGGGCAGGCAAAATGTGAAATCATTAATAGCCCTCTTTCTGAATTTGGTGTTTTAGGGTTTGAGTATGGCTATAGCCTTAAGGCCCCAAACGATATGGTCTTGTGGGAAGCACAATTTGGCGACTTTGCAAACGGTGCGCAAGTAATGTTTGATCAATTTATTTCATCATCCCAAATGAAATGGCTACGATTATCAGGCCTTATTGTCCTCCTTCCTCATGGATTTGAAGGGCAGGGACCTGAACATTCATCTGCCAGACTTGAACGATATTTGCAACTGTGTGCCCAAAATAATATGATTGTGGCCAATTGTTCTACACCTGCTAATTATTTCCATATTTTAAGAAGGCAAGTTAAAGCAAAATATAGAAAACCCCTCATATTAATGACCCCAAAATCATTGCTTCGTCATACACTTTGCGTTTCAAGTTTAAAAGAAATGGGGTCTAATACAACTTTTTCAACCGTTATTTCAGACGCGTTACCAACACCAAAAATTAAAAAAATTGTTCTTTGTAGCGGTAAAGTTTATTACGATTTATTAGAGGCACGCCAAAAAGAAAACATTGAATCTGTAGCCCTTATAAGGCTTGAACAGTTCTATCCATTCCCAGATGATGCACTTTTAGAAACTTTAAAAGTTTACCCCAAAGTGCCCGTTGTGTGGTGCCAAGAAGAGCCCGAAAACATGGGCGCTTGGCACTTTTTGGATCGACGCCTTGAAAGTGTTTTAACAAAATGGTCTGGTGAATTAATGCGCCCATTATATGTAGGAAGACCAGCTTCAGCATCACCCGCCGTTGGACTTTTATCAACCCATAAATTAGAGCAAGAACAATTAATCAAAGCCGCACTTCATGTTTAGAAAAAGTCCATTTCTCTACTGATTAGAACCCTACAAGTAATAGAATGTATGGCATCAATACACGCATAAAGTATTAAAACTTGACTTTTATAAAATATTTAGATACTTTATACAAATATAGGAGGAAACACGATGTTTATTCAAACAGAAGAGACGCCCAATCCAAACACCTTGAAATTCATTCCAGGTCGTCCGGTATTTAAACAAGAATATGATGGTTACCCGTCCTCTTTCAATCAAGGAGATGATGCATCTTGTTCTTTACTTGTTTTCAATTTGCTTGCCATTGAAAATATCGAAAGTGTCTTTTTAGGCTCTGACTTTATTACAATTGGTAAAACAGAAAACGCTGATTGGTATGTTTTAAAGCCATTTATTCTTGGCGTCATCATGCAACATTTTATCAATGATTTACCTGTCATCATGACAGATTCAATTGCTAAAAAAGAAGATGTCGCTGAACCATTAGATGATATTTCTAAAAAAATAATTGATATCCTCAATGATCGGGTAAGGCCTGCTGTTGCTCAAGATGGTGGTGACATTGTGTTTGATTCGTTTATCAATGGTGTTGTTTCTTTAAAAATGCGCGGCGCCTGTGCTGGTTGCCCTAGTTCTACAGCGACTTTAAAATCAGGAATAGAAACAATGCTAAGGTTTTATGTTCCAGAGGTAACGGAGGTTGTACAGTCTTATGACTAAAAAAACTCTCTTTATTTTATCTATGTTATCCTCCTTTCAAGGAACATATTTATCAGCGTCCATTGCGCCCAAAAGTTTAAAAACAAAAAAAACGTCCTGCAAAGAGCTTATAAAGGACTTAGAAAAAAAGCACGGCATTCCTGATAATCTTCTTCATGCAATTGCTCATGTAGAATCAAAAATTCATCCATGGGCTGTTAATGCGCAAGGAAAATCACGCTTTTTTTCAACCAAAGAACAAGCAGTCCATTTTGCGCAGTCTTTAAAGCAAAAAAAAGTTAAAAATATTGGTGTTGGCTGCATGCAGATAAATTTAACCTCCCATGGTAATAAATTTAAATCTTTAAGCGATGCTTTTGAACCAACAAATAACATAGCCTATAGCGCAAAGCTTTTAAAATCTTTGTATGATCGCTTTGGCACTTGGCAACGTGCTGTTGAATTTTATCACACAGCAAATCCGCGCTACCATGTTGCTTATAGGGCAAGGGTTTACCGTGTTTGGAATAAAGCCGAAGGGTTGCCAGATTCAGAAAAAGTTATTAAAAATCGCTTAAAAGTTGGTTTTGGCCCGGGAATTGGCATCAAAAACCGTTTAGATTAGTTCTTGCATTGATTTAAAGAACGGTATTTAAAAACTGAATGCTTTCTGTAATAACCACTTCATCAATCGCATGGGCCAGTGTTGGCCTTGAAATTAAATCAACAGACATACCATCTTGTTCAAGGAATGTTTTGGCAATCGGTGCGGATGCATAAGGAACAACGGTATCCATCATACCATGCGTTAAAAGAACTTTTGTTTTAGGTTTTAAAATTTCAGGGTTTTCAGGCTTTATCAACATGCCAGAAGCCCCTATCACACCACCAAGGGGCCTAAAATATAAACACGCCAAACTCATCATGCATCCTTGGCTAAACCCAAACAAAATAACATCTTCATAACGGATATTATGATAACGGGTTATCTCATCCAAATATAAAAGGAGATTCGGTAACGCTTTATGAACCCCTTTTTGCAACGTCATTTGCGCAAGGTCTGGTAAACCAAACCATTGATACCCCCCCCCCACGGCTGCAAGCTCAAATGGTTCAACCGCATGGGGGCTATATAATGCAATGTCAGATCTGCCCGCAATTAACATAACCCCAATATCAAAAAGGTCATCTCCATTAGCGCCATAGCCATGAAGCGTTACAAGTAGTTTTTTAGGGTTTTCAGGAACAAAACGGGGGCCTTTTAGCATAAAAAAATCTTTCTAACGGTTAAATGAAACTGACTTTAAACTTTGATAAGCCAAATTAATTTGGCGAATCCGTTCTTCATTTTCTGGGCATTGGTTAATGTCAGGATGAAATTGTTTTACTTTTTGACGGTATGCTAATTGCAATTCATCGCTTGTAAAGGGGTACCTTAATTCTAAAACAGTAAGGGCATTATTTTGTTCTAACGACAGATATGAACTTTTATTTTCTTGTGGCGGTATGATGTGAAACGGATCATGAAAGGCCTGATACTGCGTTGGTATAAATCTATCAGAATGAATAGGCCACGTTAGCCGATTCCAAACACGATCATTTTTAAAAGAACGGTACGCTTGTTCTTCCGTCATGTTTTTATAAAAATTCCAATTGGCATTGTAATCTCTAACATGGTCTTTACAAAACCAATACCAATCTGAATGATTATGGTGGTTTGAAACATTATTGGCTGCTTTTGGTGCTTTATAAACCCCTTCATTATTGCATCCTCCATGGTCACATCGCTTTATTGTATTTTTTAAGGATATATTTTCAGGCTCTTTTTCAAACCAGGTAGAAATTTTACGCAACATAACAACGCTCTAATTAAAGGATAGCACAATAGCAATTGTCTCTATTCTAAAATTAAAACACCTATTTATAAAACCCTTTTTTTAATCTATTTCGAAATCATTTACAATAAAGACTCCTTATTGGGTCATTGCCAGAAATTATTGGCGCAATTTGGCAAAGCTTTTGTTTTGCTTCCAATAAAAGTTTCATTACATCAAATTGATTACTAATTGCCTTTAATTTTGAAACATCTAATTGAAAGAGTTTTATAAAATAATGCTGACAATGATTAAATGATTTAATTGCCTCTAATATATTACATACATATTCAATTTTTTCATCCATAGAAACTCTATTTTTTAAAATTTCTTGTATCATATTTGCTCTCGCTAAATTATCAGCATTTTCTTGATTAAGTTTATTCATAATTGGTTCTATTTGATTATAGAATTTATTTAAATCTGGAATTGAACTTAAAATCTCAATAAAGTACTCTTCGTGATTTTTATCTTTTGACATAAAAAGTGCATATTTTTTATATATATTTAAGGGGATATTTTTTTTATCGAAGTAATCTATTAAATTATCAAGATCTTCAGTTCTATTCTGACATATAACATTTAGAATAGTAATATTTTCTTCAAAGTCTCCGCTTTTTAAAATTTTAAGCAATTGAGGAAACTTAAAATAAAAAGTATAACGACTTATATGTTTTTTAAAGTAAATTGTTTTTTGATAAAAATCTAAAACATTATCATTATCTAAAATCAACTGTATTGTATCTTTTAAAAAATATGTATTTCCATACGTTTTAGACTTATAGTCATTTATAATTTCAAGAACGTGATTCATATTTTCTTTATTTAAAAAGTCAAAACGCACATTTTCTAACTTGTTAATTTCTAAAATAATTTTAGTATTATCTATCGTTTTATGGACATTGTCGACTGCTAAATGCTTTTTATCCATAAGGTTAAAAAGCATAATACAATACAACTTATCTTGACCTGAACTACCAATAAAACTATTTATAGGTTGAAGAGGTGATCCAACCTTCAACGTTAATGTATTATCATCATTTATGCGTTCAATATCGTCTCCAAAAATTTCTGTTACAATTCTATAATAAATTTCTTTAGCCTTTAAATTTGTAGGGGCGAAATTTTGTAAGCAAAGTGCTAAGCCTTCTTGAAATGGATTCATTCTCTCTGATTGATTCAGTTTTTCCTTTAACCAATTAATATAATCCGTTTTTAATTGCCCAACCTCAGGGTAAGCTAAGGTAATGATTTCAAAAAGAGATTGATTAACAATTTTATTGTGGAAATCAAATAAACGCTTTAAGGTTTCGCCTTTTTTTAAATCTTCAAAATCACTTTTAAGTTTTTGGTATATAATTTGTATTTGCTTAAAACCATTAGCCGATAATTTAAGAACATCACTATTTTGAACAATAACATGTGTGTTAATGATAATATCAATATCAAACTCATTAAATAGGCGCTGAAAGGCCATTTCTTGCTCAACAGATCCATCCGATGATAAAGCAGAAACATCTAAAACTTCTTTAGCGTCTTTTTGCCAGTCAAGCACACGTAAATTTTGACTTTTATTAAGGGGAATTTCAAGAACCATCCCAGTGTCTTTTGCGTAATCTTTAGCTAAATCCTGACTAGGCGTTGTATAAATTCCAGGACCTACGGCTGATATGCCCTGACCTTTTTTACTTTTCCAAAGCCCATTTCTAGATATGGATAAAATGTTTTCAAATCCAGGTGTTCCATGCAGTAAAATACCATTTGCAGTATATTTTTGCATAAATTCATCTAAAGGCATTAAAAGCCCCCTTACTTTTAATCCCCCCTTATCAACAGTTCTTGTTGCAATTTCTTTATAGCCTAAAAATTCATTAAATGTTGTGCCAAACTTTTTTAAAGAAGTAGCAATAACGTGCTCAAGTGTGCCTTCTTTTGGTTCATAAAATCTATTATGCGCTAAATCAAAGCGACCATTTCTGTTCATTTTTTCAATTTGTTTTTGGGCATCTTGCTCTAATGCTGATGCTTCTTTAAGTTTTAAAAGCTCTGCCCTTAAAAGGGTGTCGTCTTTTATTGTTAAGAAAGGAATTTCAAGAAGCGCCCTAAACCCACGAACTGTTTGTTTTTGCTTACTTCTAGGTGTTGTTTTTTCAACTGGTGGAAGATATTGATAAACACCATTTACAAAGTCTTTTAAGTATTCAATATTGGGTGATTCTAAATGAATATCTTTATCTGGTCTTTCAATATCAGCCATTTTTTCTAATGGAAAGGCAAACCAATCAAGACTGGATCCCCCTTCATCTGTTGATTCTTTAAGCTGTTCCCTATATTCTTTAACATCTGCATTTGGCAAAAAAGAATTTTCTAATGTTTTCGTTTCATCAAATTTTTTATTCATTAATCTTCGTGCACTGTTGATAAAATTTTCTAATTCATTTTTGAGTGAAGCATTCTTTATTTGTTTATCTTCTGGCAATTCAAAACAAATATCTAAATCACTTCCAACACCCAAAACAGAGGTGCTTTGAATGTCCTTAAAAAAAGCTTCATTGAAGGATTCTTCATTAAACTTACCTTCTAATCGATCTTTTTGATATGTTTCATAAGACTCATCTAAGATACCGGCAGTAATTTTAACAAATGTTCTTCTAATAACATTAATTTGTTCTTCTTCTGTTAAAGAACGACCACGTTCTATGGCTTCATTTTTAGAAGCTTTATAGAGTTTTGCATAAATATAACTTAAAAGGGACCTTACCCCCCCCCCATAAACATAAACCTTTGCATTTTGATCATATCTTTTAGCAATAGCTTCAATCTCTTTAAAAAATCCTTTTTTTTGAATGCCCCCTTTTGCATCTACATATGGAATTTCAATTCTTTGTAAAATTGAACGTATAGCTTTATTAATCGCCGTTATACTAAGGGACCCTTCTGTTAGTTTTTTATCTATTTCTTCTTGCGTTAAAGATCTCTTTTTTAAAGATTCATCCAGTATTTTAAAATAATTAGGAAAATCCTTATTAACTTCTGATTCCTTTTCGGCTAATACAGTCTCATAATTCCGGCTTTCACTGCAAAAAACAAACGTACTTATCATAAAAAATAGCGATAATAAAAGTCTTAACGTCATAAAAAATTCTTAAAATAAAATCCATCTCTTTATCTAGGGTAAAATAAAAAAGTTAATAAATAATAAAAAAACTTGATTTTTTTTTAAATATAATTATATATGATCTTGTAAAGATAATAAGTTTTTTAAAAGGAGATTTTCGTGAAACTTATCAATTTAGTAAAAACAAGTGCTTGCACTTTAGCACTTGGTTGCGCTGCCTATGCAGCATCTGCTCATACAGTTGATGGATCATCAACTGCACAAATGGGCCTTAGTGCACTTCAAAGCCCTCTTGATACATTAAAACCACAAGACTTAAACAATCCAAAACAAAAAGAAGTTATTAGGCAAGCGATTAGTCGACTTAAAGGACCAAATGTAAGACATCATGGTCATCTTAACAAAAAAATTGCTATGATTAAAATTCTCATTGATTTGTCTGATAAGGGGCAAACACTTTCTGGCGTTATGGGAATTGCTTTAACAGTTCGTCCAGACGCTCGAAAAGAAGTTATTGATTTGTTTGCTTTAACATATGCTGATCTTACTATTCC
>JAGOTX010000003.1 GCA_018061565.1 Pseudomonadota bacterium | reverse complement strand
TCCAGTTGGCGTACAAGGCCTTCAAGTTCTGTTAAGGCATTTTCAAAGGATATATTTTCGCTCATGTTTTATAATTTTTGGGTATTTCTTTGTTTGGTATAGCATATTTTTTGACCCAAATAAAGAGACTATTGCAAAATAGATTTTTATCTAAAAAATCCTAACTTAATTGTCACCCCTGCGAAGGCAGGGGGCTATAAAATCCTTGTATATCAAGGATTTTAACTTATTAATTTGTGGATTCCTGCCTTCGCAGGAATGACAACTCTCATTTTGCAACAGTCTCATAAAATGATTTATGCATATTTTTTTAAAGAATCAGTTTGTTTTGCTTAAACGAAAAATATTTATTTTTCCCAATAATGATATGGTCATGAAGGGTAATATTTAAAGGTGTTAGCGCTTTTTCTAAAAGCTCTGTTATTTGAAGATCCTTTTGTGAAGGATCAACATGATCTGACGGATGATTATGAATAAGAATAATCCCAAGGCTGCCAAGATCTAGGGCACGTTTTGCAACTTCTGGAATATAAAGCATTGACGTATCAACAGTTCCTTGTTGGTGGACTTCATCTTTTATCAATCTCATTTTTGCATCTAAATATAAAATACGAATTTCCTCCACGCGTTCAAATGCCATATGGGTATAGCAGTAATCCAACACTTTTGAAAAGTTTGAAAGAATGTTTCCTTTTTGAATATTAATTTGAAGGATCCGTTGATGAAGGGCTAATACAACCTTTAAGGCATGAACGGTTGAAGGACCAACGCCTTCTATTTCTTGTAATAATTTATCATCTGCATGGAAAACGCCTTCTAATGTTTTAAATTCATTTAAAAGGTCTTTGGCAATGGGTTTGACATCTCCCCTTGGAATGGCTAGATATAGCATCATTTCAAGCAGTTCATAGTCATGCAGACCAAGGTAGCCAACTTTATTAAAGCGGTCTCTTAAACGTTCTCTGTGGCCATGGTAATGCGGTTTTTTTTGCACGAGTAATTAAACTTTATACGATATACTTCTCTATTATAGTGTTAAGCGTATTTTGTTTTTCTGCAATAATATTTTTTGTATGATCTTCGAATGTTAAAGATGTTGACGGTTCTGTTAACATGGTGTGGATAGATAATTCTAAATCTTGATCTTTTTCAACAAGGGTTATGCAGTCTTTTAAATCTAAAACAAGATCTTTAATATTTTGGTGATAGGGACCAACAATAAGGCGAGAGCCTAGCATGAGTGGTTCAAGGGGGTTATGTCCACCAATATTGACAAATGTTCCTCCTAAGATGACGATATTTGAAAGCTTGCAAAAAAGCCCAACCTCACCAAAAGTATCCACAATATAAATATTTATTGATGCATGAATGGATGATGATTCTGATCTTCGTTCAATGTTTATTGTTGCATCACATTTTTGAATATCTTGTACGATATTTTCTATTCGATCAATATGACGGGGAATAAGAATCAGTAAAAGATTGGGATGTTTTTGACGAAGGCTTTTATATGTTTTAACAAAAAGGTTTTCTTCACCTTTATGGGTGCTAACAGCACAAAAAACAAGGCGATTATTGCATTGTTCTTTTAAATTGTTATAGATCTCTTCATCATATTTTAAAGGGTCATTTAAATATTTTAATGTTGGCATGGTTAAAACATTTTTAGCCCCAAGATTAAGGTAGCGTTTTTGGTGCTCCTCTGTTTGCGCTAAAACACAATCAAAAAGTTTAAAAAAATGTTTTGAAAAAAAATGAAATCGCTTCCATAGAGTGTACGAATTTAAAGAAAGCTTGGCACTGATCAGTTTGATTTTGATATTTCTTTTTTTGCATAAAGAGATTAGATTTGGCCAAATTCCAGACTCTGCTAAAATATATACTTTAGGATTCCAGTAATCTAAAAAATGTTTGCACCAGGGGTAAATATCCATTGGAATAAATTGATGAACACAACCATCTGGCATTTTACTTTTAATCATATCACCACCGGTTTTTGTCATGGTTGTAATAAGAATCAAATCATCAGGATTTTTCTTTTGCCAATAATGAATAAGGGGTAAAAGCGATAAAACCTCACCAATGCTTTCTCCATGCAACCAAACAACCTCTTGTTCGTTTTTTTTAAAGGAGGGGATGCCATACCTTTCTTGATAGTGATTTTTATCTTCTTTGCCTTTTTTTAATCTTTTTTGAATGACAATAAGAACAAAAGGATAAATTAAGTAACCTAGAATCTTGTAGAAAAAGAAAAAAACTTTTTCCACTTACAAAACCTTTAATACATGGTGTTTCTTTTTGCCAGATGAAAGCTTAATGAGATTATCATTATGAACAGAAATATCAATAAAATCTTTTCCGTTTTGAACAAGATTATCTTGAATTCTTGCACCTTTTCCATCAATAAGGCGTCTTGCTTCCCCTTTAGAGGCGCAAAGATTTACAAAAACAAAAAGGTCTTCTATGGGTATTTTTAAAAGAACATCTTTTTCAATTTCAAATGTTGGAAGTTGTGAGAGGTCAGATCCTGATCCTTTCTCATACAATGTTTTAATTGTTGTGTGAATTTCATCCAGACAGTCTACCCCATGAAGGATTTTTGTGGTTTCATCCGCAAGAAGCTTTTTAATGTCGTTTAGTTCTTCAAACTTTAAGTGCTCAAAAGACTGAATTGTTTCAAAGTCAAGATCTGTAAAGAGCTTTAAATACTTAATCACGTCAGCATCTTCTGTGTTTCGCCAAAATTGCCAATAATCAAAGGGGGAAAGCTTATCTTTTTTAAGCCAAACAGCACCTTTTTCTGTTTTACCCATTTTTGCGCCACCGCTTGTGGTAACAAGGGGTGTTGTAAACCCAAAAATAGATTTATTAAGAATACGTCGTCCTAAATCAACACCACTTACGATATTGCCCCACTGGTCAGATCCGCCACACTGAAGAACGCAATTATACGTTTTACTGAGTTCAACAAAATCATAACCTTGAAAAATCATATAATTAAATTCTAAAAAGCTTAAAGGTTGTTCGCGCTCTAATCTTGTTTTAACGCTATCAAACGTCAACATACGATTGATTGAAAAATGGCGTCCATATGTGCTTAAAAATTCTAAATAATTAAGCTTAGAAAGCCAATCTGCATTGTTAAGCATAATGGCATTATTTTCAATATTATCAAAATTAAGGTATGGCTTAAAACAATCTTTAAGGGATTCTGCATTGTGCTCTATTTGTTCATCACTCAAAGCTTGGCGCATAGCGTCCTTACCGGTTGGATCACCTATTTTAGCGGTTGCTCCCCCTAAAAGTGCAATGGGTTTATGACCATGCTTTTGTAAAAGGCGCAGCAACATAATGCTCACCATGTGACCTACATGAAGGCTATCACCTGTTGGGTCAAACCCAATATAGGCAACAATCGATTCATTTGCCATCAGTTCATCTAATGCTTCAATATCTGTTGCTTGGTGAATGAATCCACGCCACTGTGCTTCTTTTAAAAAACTTGATTTAAATTGCATCAATAGAAGAACCTTCTTCGCTTAAAATTTATAAAAGATATGGTACGGCAAAAATAATTGAAACGCAAAAGGATTTATAGGGATTTTGCTGTTTTTCATTAATTTCTTATTAACATATCTGTGGTCAAATAAAAGTATATTACCTATCTTAAAAGGGATTAACAGCTATGTTAAAAACCATTTATAGAGGCTCTATTTTTTTTGTTTCCTATGTTTTTCATATAGCAACAATGATAGCGGCACAAAGTTCAGCTGATTTTATCTTAAAGAACTGTTTGAGTGAGGAAGATCTTTCAATTCTTTCGTCAGAAAAGTTATTGAACAATCCAGATTTTGATATGTTAACGTCTGGTATGATTTTAAATGATAAAGAGACAATTTCTCGATCATTTATAAAAATTGAAACGCAAGATCAAAAAAAGTTTGTGGAGACTGTTTTAGCGTTTACCAATCAAGCAGATATTAAAAATCGCTATTTTGTTACGTTGGCATTTGGTGAAATAGGCTTAAATAAATGGGCAAATCCAGATTTTGTAAGGTGCATTCAATCTTTGAGTATGGGATCATCATCAAGTGATTTGTTTAATCTTATTATAAAAATTGCCGATATTCCAGAACGGTATATAACAAATGAATTGTTTATTAATTTTGTTAATAAACTGTCAAAGCGCATGCCCATGGAAGAAAAAATCAAGGTAATTGATGCCATTTTGCGTGTTGATGATGGAGAATATAATGATTTTGATCTTTTAATAGGTCGAATCTGTGCTGATTTATCTTATAGTCCTTTTCGATCTATTGTTATCGAAGCGTTAAGTCATGTTGACGCGTTACGTTATTCAAAAGAGTTTGTTCATGCAACTCTTGCCTTTTCTCAAAATATGAATGCAAATCAACGATCATTCGTTATTAAAGGGCTTTCTAGAATCAGGCTTTTAGCGTATCCCTCTTTTTTAGAATCAGTCAAAACGCTTACACAACACATGAATGATGCAGATAAAGCAAGATCTATCCTTGTCTTTTCAGAAGTTTCAGAAAATGCTTATAAACCTTTTTTAAACGCATTTTTAAAATTATCAACAACATGTGGTAGTGATCAGGATAAAATGCCACTTATTAATGCCTTAAAAGAAATAGATAGTGATTATTATAATGAATTTTTAAGAGCGATTGATCTTTTATCTTTAGGATTAAATCGAAAAAATAGAATGAAAATGGTTCATCTTTTGAAAAAAGAAAATCCTTTAAATTTTATCAATCTTGCAGAAACAGCCAATAGAATTTATGGCATATCAACAATTGGAGATAAAGGAGAAAGAAAAGTGTTCATTCTTGAAGGCCTTTGTCATGTGCCATCTCAATTTTATCCAAATTTAGTACGTTTTTTTGCACAACATAGAGATTTTTTTTCATATATACCAGCCTGTCGTTTTGCAGATGCAATGAATCAGAATCAGAATATTCAAACAGAAGAACAGCTCAATAACGCTCTTCTTCATCTGTGTGCACTCTATAATTATGAAGATTTTGAACAAAGATTAAGGGGGCAGCAACGCCAAATGGGTTTGGCTTTTATGGTTCATATATTAGCAGATACGCCTGTTATAAACCATAAAGGAGAAGTTAAAAAATTTATTAAATCCGTTATCGATATTGTTAATAATAGAATATCAAATGACTTACTAGCCTATGATGTTATTATTCAACTTTTAAATGTAGAAATAGAAGATCTATTAAAAGATCCACAAAAAAATGTTTCTATAACGCGGGATGTTTTTGAATGGATCCTTAGAACAAACAATGTTTTATCAGAACGTGAAAATATGCAGTCAGTTGTAACATATCTTCAAAAAATCAGTCCTGATCATCAAAAAATTAGGCTTTGGCTTTATACCTTTATGGAAGAATCGGCAAAAGCATATGATAGTGAAAAGAATCCCACAAGTTGCATAAAAGGTGTTAATGAGCGTGTTATAACATCTCTTAGAAGTGTTATTGAAGAAATCAATGATCCAGAGCTTTACAGTATTATTAAGCAAGCAGAAAATGATCTTTTCATCTCCGTTAAAATAAATCAGCTTAAAAATTATGAATTTTGGGCAAAAATACTTTTTGAAAAAGGTGTCCGTTCTACAAGCTTTATAGCAGACGCTCAACAATCTTTTAAGGATGCTCTTGATTCCTATTTTGAAGGATTTGAAAAAAATGAAAGTTTCAACGCAGAAATAGAAGCAATATTTGATTCATTTGAAGATTCACAACCTGACTTAAATGATGGCTTATGGTTTCAATTAAAAAGTGAGATTGAAAAGTTAGAACATTCAACGTCAAAATAACAGATTTTGTTGTTGCGCCTCATAAAAATAGACGTCTTTCAACTTTCTTTTAGAACTGTTGCAAAATGAGAATTGTCATTCCCGCAAAGGCGGGAATCCACAAATTAGTAATTTAGAATCCTTAATATATAAGGATTTTATAGACCCCTGCCTTTGCAGGAGTGACAATAAGGTTAGGATTTTTTAGATAAAAATCTATTTTGCAACATTTTCGTTTATAGAGTTGAAAGACGTCATGACTTTTTTAAGCAAAGACACTTGCAAGTTCGGGCATTGATCTTAAGTATTGATTAGCTTCATTTGCATTCATTGTTAATATTTTTTGAAACAATAACGCTTGCTGATTTTCTGGCATAGCAAGAACGGTATCAAACAAGAGTTTTATTTTTGGTAGTTCAACACGTGTTACGTTAATAATCATACCGCCATATGTAGCTGGTGCCATACCGCCTAAAAGGTTTGCCCATTTTTGTCCACCCGTTGCAGAACGATTGGTTGTTGAATCTTTCATGCCGCTTGTTATGTTGTGATTTTTCCCACCTGTTTTAAAGGGAGAATTTTTATGGGGTGCTGTACTTTCAACACCCATAAGTAAAGACGATACCCCATTATTAAAGCGATGCACGCCAATAAAAATATGCCCAAGTTGAAAATTGCCAAAGCCCGTATCTTGACCGACTTTATAACTTTGTCCTTCAGCACCAATAAAAAAGCCCATTTCATTTTTATTACCGACCCCACCAAGTGGAACATCAACCATATGGTGATCGAGTTGAATTGCGCTCATAAAACCAGATAATAGTTTATCTTCAGCAACTTTTCCATTTGGTTCTTGATGTGTTCCGTGGGATGCAAAACTTCGAAGTTCGTCTATTATTGGTTTTTCATCTGTATCACCACCAAGAAGTAAATTATAAAACGCGCTATCAAGACCTTTTCCATTGACAACGTCTTGAAGTTCTATAATCATTCTTTGACCATGACTTAATGCAGAAGCTAAAGGGTAGGGGAACGGTTGAGGAATCTGGTAATCTGGTGTTCCTGGATTCTTTGCGCCAGCATTATCCTTTGTGACATATTTAAGAGGCGAAAATGCCATTAATAAAAACCATCTTTTTAAAAAATTTTGTGTTTCATTGAGTTTTGATATATGTTTTGCTTTTAGTTTTTTGCCCCCAACCATTTCACCAACACCTTTTTTCACAAGAATTGTATTAAGCCAAAGTGCAATATCTGTTTGGAATTGATCGCGAATGACGGCTTCATCAAAAATGCATGGTTGGTTCATTTTTTGTGTCCAAGTATTCTCATTAATGGTCATTTTAACTTGTGGTATAATGCCAACAAATCCTGTGCCAAAATAACGTGATGTAGGATACTTTGTATTTGGACATTTTTTAAGAGCAGCAACAGCTGAAGCATCTTCATCATTGTTTTGGGGGTGCTGATTTATAACATTTTGTTGTGGAACAATACCAATTGCTCCGCTAAAAATATTGATTGTTGAACATAGAATAATGACTGGTAACAGAGCCTTATTCTTTTTAAATGGTTTGAATTTCATAAAAAATACCTTTTTTAAAATCATACGATGATTTTAGTATAGTGAGGAAAAGTTAACTTTTTATTAAAAATTCTCATTTATATTAAAATCAGAAAGTTTTTTTATTTATAAGGTTTGCTTTAATGATAAACCGTAACGTTATTGTTATTTTTCCTTGTAGAGTGGATTTTTTTGCATGTCACACTCTTATGCTGATGCACCTAACCCATTTAAAGGAATCATGTATGATCCAAACTTAATTTTGCTTGAAAAGGGGCAAGAAAAAAAAAGTTCCTTTAACCTTTCCAAGTGATCCAAATAAATTTGTTTGTGCTGCCTATGTTCAAAACAGAAATATTATTCGATTTGGATATGAAGATAATGACGTTTGTCATGTTTCAGCTTCTGGATTTCAAGAGTGTTTCGTTTGATAGTGGAAACGCGTTCCGTGTGAGTTTTAAAAATGATGGGCAATGGCTCAATGCTGCTCAAGCACGGAATATGAATCTTGTTGATCAATCTAAAGCGCCGCTTACCCAAGTTGGCTCTACTTTGTATCCGGCTTTTGTGTCATATCAAGTAATTCTGTTGGTGGATATTATCCAGAAAGTAGTAACGTTTGGTATCCTGTAAATGGTCAGGAAGTGTTAGAATCTAATTTAAATAATGTTAATGTTTTTATACCTGGATAGAATTCTTAAAAAAAAAGTTTAAACTTATTGCACAACTTTTATAAATTGAGTGAGTATCATTTGGTTTTGTGCTTGATTTTACTAAATTGAACTCCTTTTTGGCTTTAATTAAATCAAAATGTGTCATGTATATATATCAATCTAAAAAGATAAAATTGATTTTATATATTCTGACTTTTTGATTAACAAGATTGGATCATCTTTTGAAACAGCCATGTCATAAAGCGTTTCATCTTTTTTTAAAACATAAGCCCAAGCTCTATCGCCATAACTGTAATGCCACCATTCAAAACCATAGTTAACAAAACCCGCTTTTATTGCGGCATTAACCAGCAATAATCGATTGATTCTTTGTTCTTTGGATGTATTTTCTGAAAAGGTTTCTTGTTGATTTTTTTCCCCCGTTGTTACATCAAATTTTCCCATATCTAAAGGGATATAGTTAAAATCAACACATTTATATAGAGTCATATCAATGGCACCACCTGTTGAATGGGGGGGGATATTATCAATAAAAGGCGCTACACTTTTACTTGCTTCAATATAGGCGCTTTCAGCATTTTCTATAATGCTGGCCATTTCTTTAAATTTCTTATCAAAATATTGTTTTTGTAAATATAAAGGCCTTAACCCTTCAAAGTAAGCTATACCAATATTTTCTGGTAATAAATCAAGCATGTTAAGGAGTCTTTTAAAAACACCAAAACGTACTTTTGAACAATTAGGATCTAAATCTAAAATTGTATGATCCATAGACGATAAAGGTTTTAACCTTGGGTGATTAATATTTTTTAAATCAATAAGTTCTTCACCATTTTCTGTAACACGAATAAAGTTTAAATCATCAGACGAAATAGAATTGTACAGTATATTTGATGCAATATCGTTGTCTACAAAAGGTTCTTTCCAAGCTTTTACAGCGATAGATGGCAGTATAGTGGGTGATAACGTCATTGTTTCCATAATTTTTTAAGATCTTTAAATGAAGATGATAGTATGGTAAAACATCTTAAATTATTCGTAAAGGTTTTCGTGTGAAGTGATATATTTAAGCGGATATTAATCAGACTAAATATCTGTTTAAAATCTTGTTAAGCTTTTTGATCTTTCAAAACCAAAATTTTTATTTTTAGACAGAGTTAATATAAGGATTTTCTTAAGAGAAACTTAACGAAAAAACTGATTTTGGGCATTCTTCGTGTTCTGAGGGGCCCCCACAGAAACCCAAATCGATCACGGCCCCCACCTCCTCCACCACGAAACAATAGCAACCAACCGGTGCTTTAGAGGCCTTTAAACAAGGCATAACTCAACGGTTATCAAAGTATATTGCGCTTTGAAGATGTGTGTATATAATAACCTTGATATCGAGGTTTATTATGCCACACGAACAGGTGTGTAAGATTTCTTTCGGTTAAGGTACTCCTTTCCTAACTTGCTAATGTCAAGGGATCGCTCTTAATCCCTCCCCGCCTAATGCGTCTTACATCATTAGATTAACATGATATATATTAAGAAACGGTTAATTTTTTGAATGACTTTTAATAGTTTTAAAAAAACTTCCCCTAAGTCTAAATAGTATGGTACAAATAGGGAAGTTTATTTATAAAAATCTAATGTGTTGTTCTTATGACGATTAATTTAAAAAAAAGTATTGCATTTTTAAGTGTTTTCTTTCTTGCGTCTTGTTCTGGTGATGAGGAAAGTTTTGCCGATAAAGACCCAGAAGTTATTTACAAGCAAGCCAATAAAGAACTGACAAATAAAGACTTTAAAAAAGCTGCAAAAATCTTTTCTGAAATTGAAAGAAATCACCCTTATTCAGACTATGCTATTAATGGGCAACTGTTAAGTGCCTATTCCCTTTACCGTGCTGGTTCTTTTGAAGAAGCATCAGAGGCTTTTAATGTCTTTATTCAGCTTCATCCAGGTCACAGCGAAGTCCCTTACGCTCTTTACATGCGTGGTATTTGTGCTTATGAACAAATCCCCCTTATTCAAAGAGATCAAACAATTGCAGATGAAAGTGTTTCATTTTTTGACGAGCTTATTCAACGCTATCCAGGTACAGAGCATGCTAAAGATGCAAAAGAAAAAAGTATTTTAGTTAAAGACCATATGGCAGCAAAAGAAATGGACGTTGGTATTTATTACATGAATATCTATTCTTATGTTTCTGCGATTAATCGGTTTAAAACAGTTATTGATGATTATCCAGAATCAAGACAAGTTGAAGAAGCGTATTACCGGCTTGTTGAAGCTTATAAAGCTCTTGGTGTTCGAAGCCAAGCAAAATTCTATTTAGAAAAACTTAAAAAACAATTTAAGAATAGCAGTTGGACTGAAAAAGCAATTTCCTTAATGACCCCAAAAACTGCATCTTAAAAAAGAATATCAAAAAGAAAGAGTACAATTATGTCGTATGAACTTGTAAAAGCATGGCCTTTTGAAGAAGCAAGAAGAATTGTTGACCGTTTAAATAATAAAACGCCTGAAAAAGGGTATATTTTGCTTGAAACAGGGTATGGCCCCTCAGGCCTTCCTCATATTGGCACCTTTGGCGAAGTTGCAAGAACAAGCATGGTCCGCCATGCCCTAAAACACCTAACAGATATTCCTGTTCGTTTATTTTGTTTTTCAGACGATATGGATGGCCTTCGAAAAGTGCCAGATAATGTGCCGAATCAAGAAATGTTGCGCCAACACATTGGAAAACCCTTAACTTCCATTCCAGATCCCTTTGAAAAGTTTGATAGTTTTGGTGCCCACAATAACGCTATGCTTTGCCGTTTTTTAGATTCTTTTGGTTTTGAATATGAATTTAAAAGTGCTACAGATTTTTATAAAAATGGTTTATTGGATAACGCCTTAAAGCGTGTTCTTGAACGGTATGATGAGATTATGAACGTTATTTTACCAACACTTGGCGAAGAAAGACGGGCAACTTATAGTCCCTTTTTGCCAGTTTGCCCTAAAACTGGTGTCGTCTTACAAGTGCCGATGGTTGAAAGAAAACTAGATAGCTATACCGTTGTTTATAAAGATCCATTAACTGATCAATTCGTCGAAACACCTGTTACAGGTGGCAACTGTAAACTGCAATGGAAAGTTGATTGGGGTACGCGTTGGTATGCCTTAGAAGTTGACTATGAAATGAGCGGTAAGGACCTTATTGATTCTGTAACACTGTCTTCTAAAGTCAGTCATATTTTAGGGCGCACCCCCCCCCTCAACCTCACTTATGAACACTTTTTAGATGAAGAAGGCCAAAAAATTTCAAAATCAAAAGGTAACGGATTAACAATTGATGACTGGTTAAAGTATGCCCCCCATGAAAGTTTGGCTTACTATATGTATCAAACCCCAAAACGCGCAAAACGTCTTTATTTTGATGTTATTCCAAAAACGGTTGATGACTATTTAACCTTTAGTGAAAAGTATAAAGCGCAATCGAATCAAGAACAATTAGAAAACCCTGTTTGGCATATTCATCAAGGTGACCTTAATAATTCAGGTTCCCCTTTAAGCTTTAATATTCTCTTAAACCTTGCATCTGTCTGTAATAGTGAAGATCCATCTGTTCTTTGGGGCTTTGTTCAAAAATATAGGGACTCTTTAACACCAGAATCTTACCCCTTTTTAGATAAACTCATTTCTTATGCTATCCGTTACTATCAAGGTTTTATTAAGCCCAATAAGATTTATAAAATCCCAACAGAAGTGGATGTTCAAGCCATGCAGGATTTGAAAAAAGAGTTGACCTCTTTAAGTGAACAAGCCACAGCAGAAGAATGCCAAGCAATCGTTTTTGAAATTGGAAAACGCTACCCTTATGACGATTTAAGATCATGGTTTAAAAGCCTGTATGAAGTGCTCCTTGGTCAAACAGAAGGGCCACGAATGGGGTCATTTATTGCGCTTTATGGTGTTCAAAACATGATTCATTTAATTGAGAAAAAAATTGGCTAATTTTTAAAAAGGAAAAAAAATGAAACATTATTTTAAACACTTACTAAGCTTTATGGTTTGTCTTGTTTTGATCACTGGTTGCGGTCCTCAAAGGGAAAATATCCGTATTAAAAGGTCAATTTTGAGTAAGCCTGCATCCGTTGTTATTTTACAAATTGGTGAGGTTAATCCAGTTATTGAAAAAGGCCTTGTTGAATTACTGGTCAATTATTGTTTGTCTAATGAACAAGATATTAAAAGGCTAACCCATGAAGCTGTTGTAAACAATTACCAAAAAGAGTTTTCAAAAACATTTCGATCAAATGGCATGAAGGTTACAATTGTTGAAACACCTTTAAATCCAAAAAATCTTATAAAAACACACGAAAATGCATTAGGGCTTTCTCCTTATGACTTAACAATGCTCAAATCACAGTATAACTGCGATTATGCAATTGTATTTGAACCGATTATGAGCGGTATCAGAGAACAACATCATCAATATTTTTCAATCTCAACAGCTCATTCAACATGCAGAATTTATTTTGTTGATTTAAAAAATAATAATTTAGAAGGGTATTATTATTCATCAGTCAATAAAGGGTTTAGCTCAAAAGACATTCAAGAAGTGTTAACGCTTCTTCGTCAACAGTTGATAGAAGGTCATATTTACCTTACAAAGTTTTAAATAAATTAGAGAATGGAATTTCCATCTCACATAAAAGTGTATCTTGTTGGGGGCAGCGTTCGGGATCAAATTTTAAACGTGCCTTCAAAAGATAAAGACTATGTTGTTGTTGGTGCCACACCAAATGATATGTTTGCCCTTGGGTTTCATCAAGTTGGAAAAGACTTTCCTGTTTTTTTACATCCCAAAACAGGTGAAGAATACGCCCTTGCCAGACGTGAGCGCAAAATAGCAAATGGCTATAAAGGGTTTGAAGTAGATGCATCGCCTAATGTAACGCTCAAAGAAGATTTAAAACGCCGTGATTTAACAATCAATGCCATGGCATTTGATGGAAAAGACTATATTGACCCATTCAATGGCTTAGAAGATCTAAAACATAAAATCCTAAGGCCCGTAAGTAACGCTTTTAAAGAGGACCCCGTTCGTGTACTAAGGCTTGCTCGCTTTAAAACTCGATTTCAAAATTTCAAACTTCATGAAAGCTGCACGTCTGAAATATCTTCTATGAGAGATGAACTAAAACACTTAAAACCAGAACGTGTAAGGCTAGAACTTGAAAAAGCCTTGTTGGAAAAAAAACCATCCATCTTTTTTAAAACACTTTTTGACTTGAACGTGTTAGATGTTATTTTTCCATCTATTTTTGCCCTTTACGGTGTTGAACAATCAAAACAATACCACCCAGAAGGGGATGCTTTTGTTCACACTCTTTGCGTTTTAGATGCCATAAGACAAGAAACACAAGATCTTATTTGCCTTTACACAGGACTTTTGCACGATTTAGGAAAAGCTTTAACACCAAAAGAAATAATACCAAAGCACATTGGTCATGAACACAGAGGCCTTGCTCCTGTCAAAGAGTTTTTAAACCATTACGGCATTTTAAAACACAAAAATTTTATCCTAGCTTTTGTTAAATATCACCTCCACATCCATCGCTTATTTGACCTTAAACCTAAAACACTGATTGAGGTTTTAGATGCTTTTAAAATTAAAAAATTAAGCGATGAAAATTTAAAACGCCTTCTTATTTGTGCAAAAGCAGATATACAAGGACGTGTTGATCATTTTAAACAAGAAGATTACCTCAAAGCCGCTGTTTTGGCTTTAGAATTAATTGATTTTTCAGACATTTCACACAACGCAAAAAACATTAAAGACGTTGTTTGTATGCGAAAGATCAAGGCTTTGGAAGCTATATATTCCTATTCTTAAGTCTAACGGGTTAATTCTTTTAGCAACGTTAATAATTTTTCTGTATCAACACCGCCACCTTGTGCAAAGTCTGGTTTGCCCCCCCCCCCCTTACTTTTTAAGTGCTCTGTTGCAAGGGGGATCAGTTTATTTGCTTGAATTCTATCAAAAAGTTCTTTTGAAACGGCAATACTGAGGGATATTTTAGATTCAACAACTGTTGTTACGATCATAACACCAGGGAATTTTTGAAGAAGGTGATCAGAAATAGCGCGAAGCTCTGAAGGGTTAACATCTTTTAAGTGTTTTATTGACCACTGAACATCTTCTTTTATGATCGTTTCATCCACTGATGTTAAAGAGGCGAGGGTGAGTTGCTGTTTTAACTGTGTTATTTGCTTATTGAGGGATAACTTTTCTTCCTTTGCGTCTTTGATAACGTTATCAAGCTTTGTTTCCAATTCGTTAAATTCATCAACAATTTTAAGGCCTGTCATCGCTTCGATACGGCGAATGCCTGACGCAATGCTGCTTTCTGAAATAATTTTAAAAAGTCCAATATCGCCTGTGCTCGATACATGGGTACCCCCGCAAAGTTCTGTTGAAAAATTTCCCCCAATGCTTACAACACGAACTTCATCCCCGTAGCGTTCGCCAAAAAGAGCCAATGCCCCTTGGTTAATTGCTTCATCTGGCGTCATAAGAAGGGTTTTTGTTGCTTGGTTCTTTAAAATTTCTTTGTTAACTATGCTTTCAACAGCGGATATTTCCTCTTTTGTAAGGGGGTGATTATGCGTAAAGTCAAACCTTAAACGGACACTTCCAACGAGAGATCCTTTTTGAACAACATGTTCACCCAAAACGGAACGTAACGCTTTATGAAGAAGGTGCGTTGCAGAATGATTCGCTGCTGTTTTTAAACGATTCTCTTCATTAACAATAAGTTTTAGCGCATCTCCTTTTTTGATAGTTCCTTTCAAAATGACGGATTTATGCACAAAAATATCATCCAGTTTTTTTTGAACATCTAAGACCTGTACAGTAACATCATCTGATACAATCTCTCCACAGTCGCCTTTTTGCCCACCAGATTCAGCATAAAAAGGTGTTTGGTTAAAAACAAGTAACACCTCATCCCCTTTGGATGCTTCGTTTAAAAGAACACCCTCTTTAATGATTGCTTGAACAACAGCTTCAGAAGTTAACGTTGTATACCCTAAAAATTCGGATGTACCAATGGTTTGTTTAAGGTCAAAATAAATAGCGTCATTGGATGTTTCACCACTTCCAACCCATGCTTGGCGGGCACGTTCTTTTTGAACAGTCATCGCTTGATTAAATCCGTCCACATCAACGGATATATTTTCTTGGCGCAAAATATCTTGTGTAAGGTCAAACGGAAAACCGTATGTATCATACAGTTTAAAGGCCACATCGCCTGAAAGTATATTTTGACGAATGGATTCTTTTTCATCCCTTAAAAGGCGAAGCCCCTTATCCAACGTTTGGCGGAATTTTTCTTCTTCCCCTTTAAAGGTTTGTTTAATGAACTCTTTTGCTCGATTGAGTTCTGGGTAAGCGTCCCCCATTGTTTGAAGAAGAGTAGGGACTAATTTGTGCATTAACGGTTCTTTCGCACCTAAAAGGTGGGCGTGTCGCATGGCGCGTCTTAAAATTCTGCGCAGGACATAGCCTCTTCCTTCATTTGAAGGGGTAATGCCATCTGCAACCATAAAGGAACAGGCTCTTAAATGATCTGCAATAACACGGTAAGATTGAATTGCCCCGGTGTTTCCAATGTGGTCTTCAATGCTTTGAATTAAATTTTTAAAAAGGTCAATTTGATAGTTGTTGTGTACCCCTTGAAGAACCGCTGCAACACGTTCTAACCCCATGCCTGT
Organism: Pseudomonadota bacterium; assembly: GCA_018061565.1. GTDB lineage: Bacteria > Pseudomonadota > Alphaproteobacteria > Paracaedibacterales > UBA11393 > JAGOTX01. Next base: position 20,106 of record JAGOTX010000003.1, on the reverse strand, counting down.
ATCGATTGATGGATTGGGTAAATTGATCCGATTGCCACTAGATATCTGTTCATACTGCATAAAAACAAGGTTCCAGATTTCAATGAATCTATCGCCATCTTCATCTCTAGATCCAGGAGGCCCCCCCAAAATAGTATCGCCGTGGTCATAAAATATTTCAGTACAAGGCCCACAGGGCCCTGTGTCCCCCATTGACCAAAAATTATCCGCCGTTTTGATTTTAATAATTTTATCATCTGAAAAGCCTGCAATTTTTTTCCAAAGATTAAAAGCTTCTGTATCCTCATGGTATACGGTTACAAGGAGTTTATCTTTTGGAAGATTAAATTCTTTGGTTACCATTTCCCAAGCAAAGTGGATGGCATCCTCTTTAAAATAGTCACCAAAAGAAAAGTTGCCAAGCATTTCAAAAAAAGTGTGGTGGCGGGCTGTATAGCCAACATTGTCAAGATCGTTATGTTTGCCACCTGCACGAATGCATTTTTGGGACGATGTTGCCCTTTTATAAGGTCTTACTTCTTTGCCTGTAAAAACGTCCTTAAATTGCACCATGCCAGCATTGGTAAACATCGATGTTGGGTCATTTTGTGGCACAACAGGGCTTGAATTGATAACTTCATGTCCTTGATTTTTAAAATAGTTTAAAAACGTGCGTCTAATATCCGATAGATGTTTCATAAAATTTTGTCATAAATTCATTATTATTGGTGTTTATTATAGGCTTTTTATGAAGTTAAGCGCAAATCAAAAAAATAACAGAATTGTCTATGAAAAGTTAATATGATGAAAGTTGAAAAATAACGTGGTATACAATTTTTTATAAACAATCCCCGTGTTTTACAAGGAATTGAATTTTAAGCAAATCTGCCATAAACTATTTGTAATATCTTTTTTAATTATTGGCTAAAAATTATGTCAGAATTTTCTAAAAATAAACATCCATTTCATTTGGTTGATCCGAGCCCTTGGCCTTTTGCGTTATCAATGGGGCTTTTAGTTTTTATCATAGGTAGCATATTAGCTATGCATAAACTTGATTATATTTTATTTGGCATAGGTTTATTATGTGTTTTGGCTGTTATCAGTGCTTGGTTATTAGATGTAGTTAAAGAATCAAGACAAAAGGGCGCTCATACAAAGCACGTTCAAAATGGTTTAAAAATTGGTATGGTTTTATTTATCATTTCAGAATTAATGCTATTTTTTGCATTTTTTTGGTCTTATTTTAATGCAGCACTTGACCCGATTGCCTATATTAATGATCAGTTTACAAAGGGTGTTTGGCCACCTCAAGGGATTAAAACATTGGAAGCGTTTGATCTTCCTTATTTAAATACATTAATTCTTTTACTTTCTGGAACAACTGTAACTTGGGCGCATCATGCCTTAAAGCAAAATAATATGAAGGATACAAGGCGTGGCCTTCTTTTGACAATTATTTTAGGATTAATATTTACAATGCTACAAGCATTAGAATATGGCCATACGGCCTTTAAATTTACAGATGGAATTTATGCCACAACTTTTTTCTTAGCAACGGGATTGCATGGTGCCCACGTTGTCGTTGGAACGCTTTTGTTACTTGTTTGTTATATCCGAACTTTTAAAGAAGGTGATATAACTCAGCATCACCACGTTGGATTTGAAACATCAATTTGGTATTGGCACTTTGTTGATATTGTCTGGATTTTTCTTTTTTGTTCAATTTATTGGTGGGGTGGCAGTGTTTAAAATTTGTTCAGTGAAACCTTATCAATCTACTTATGGTGTTGCTGCATATTTTTAAGAGTGTTAGCATTATAAATAGTGTATTTTTAAGGAGTTATTTTATGAAAATTTTACATGTAGACAGCAGTATCAATGGTAAGGATTCTTTTAGCAAAAAACTATCCCTTGAAATCGTTGAATATTTAGAAGAAAAAAATCAAGACGTAACCGTTAAGTATGTGGATTTAAGCGAATCTGCGCCGGCGCATTTTTCTGTTAATGATTTTGAATCCATTGAAAACAATCACCACTTAACAGTTTTTTTGTCATGTGATGTTATTGTGATTGGTGCCCCTATGTATAATTTTACAATTCCAACACAGCTTAAAGCCTGGCTTGATAGGCTTGCTGTATCTGGCAAAACATTTAGGTATTCATCCCAAGGAGTAGAAGGACTTGTTCGCAATAAAAGAGTAATTTTAGCCCTTTCAAGGGGGGGGTATTATTTTGAAAATGACGCTTTAAAAGATTTTGAACATCAAGAATCTTACCTAAAATGCTTCTTTAAATTTATTGGTGTTGAAAATATTGAAACAATTCGCCTTGAGGGTATCAATTTAGGCGACAAAGGCATCACAAAAGCATTCTTGAACGCTCGTCATGCGATTAAACAACTAAAATAAAACAGATATTTAGATTTATTTAAATATTTGAAAACAAAATCATCTATGATATACTTTTTCTAAAGTGAATCAACTAATCATGAGGAGATATATCATGTCAAATCACTATCAAGATCCTATTTCAAGAGCATCCGTCTCTGCTATTAACATTGACCAAGGTCTTCGTTCTTATATGATAAAAATATATAATACAATGACGATTGGTCTTTCAATAACGGGATTGGTTGCGTATTTCATTTCAACACAACCACAGATTATGAACGCTATTTTTGCCTCACCTTTGGCATATGTTGTGATGTTTGCACCCCTTATTATGGTGTTTTTAATTAGTGCCAAACTGCATACATTTGAAGTTGGAACGCTTCGTTCTTTATTCTTAGTTTATGCAACATTAATGGGCGTTTCTTTATCAGCTATTTTCTTAGCTTATACAGGCGAAAGCATTGTAAGGGTGTTCTTTATTACATCATCAATGTTTTTAACCACCAGTATTTGGGGATACACAACAAGAGCAGACCTTACAAAGATGGGTTCTTTCTTAATGATGGGGCTTTTTGGAATTATTATTGCTTCTATTGTTAATATATTCATGCAAAGTACAGTTCTTGACTTTACAATCTCAGCAATTGGCGTTGTTGTGTTTACAGGACTTACGGCTTACGATTCTCAAAGACTCAAAGAAATTTATGATGAAAGAGATTCATCTGATACGCTTTCACGTAAAGTGATATTTGGGGCTCTTAACTTGTATCTTAACTTTATCAATCTATTCTTATCCCTTCTTCGCCTATTTGGTGATCGTCGATAAGATTTTATTTAGATAGTTATTTTAAGCCTTTGCAGTTTTGCAAAGGCTTTTTTTTGCATCCTTAAAATAAATCAAACAAATAATATGTTAAAAAAATAACTCTTTTTAATTAATTCTTGTTAATATAAAAAATATTTTCATGCATTATAATATATTTATTATAAAAAAAAATATTCACAACATTATTTCTGTGTGCTAGACTTTAATTTAAGAGTCTTTATATTTCAAGAAGAGAGATATGTCAAAGTTTAAAGAAATGATAGAAAAATTAAAAACACAAGGTATTTTGTTGCTTGGCCTTGGTGCTGTTGCAGGTTTTGTTATTTTACTTTCTGTTATTCGTTTAATGGAACGGCCTGTTAAAAGTGTGTGTGAGTATATTTTAAAAAGTGAGCGCGAGCAGCTATTAAATAAAGAAGATCGTGTTTTACCGGTTGAAGTTTGCATTGCTGAAGTAAAGCCAATGACAAAAAGAATAGAGACTTCTGGAAAACTTCGTGCCAATAATTCTGTTGTTGTAAAATCTGAAATGCCTGGTGGGCAAGCTAAAATTAAAAAAATTCATTTTGAACAAGGCTGTGCTGTTAAAAAAGGTGATTTGTTGATTGAATTTGAAGATGCAGATTATAAAGCACGTGTTGCAAGCGCAAAAGGTGAACTTGAAATGCGCGAGCTTGACTTTAAACGTATTGAACAGCTTCACAATCAAAATTTTGAAAGTAAGAAAAAATATGACGAAGCAAAAGCAGGCCTTTCGATGGCAAAAGGTAAATTGGAAGAAGCTGAAGCTCAATTAGAAAAAACAAAAGTTATTGCACCTTTTGAAGGCACTGCTGGTATTATTGAATATTCTGAAGGCGCAACAGTACGAAATGATCAAGAGCTTTTTAAACTTGTTGATGAAACGCCAATGAAGGTTGAATTTTCTGTGCCAGAACGCAGTGTTCACGATATTGGTGTTGGCCAAGCCCTTGAAATTAAAGTTGATGCATTAAAAGATCGTGCTTTTAAAGGGGTTGTACAAGCTGTTGATTCTGCGATTGATTCTGATACGCACAGCTTAAATATTGTAGGCTCTATTCCAAATGAAAGTGGAGATTTAAGACAAGGTCTGTTTTGTAATGTGAGTGTTATTACAGGTGAACAGGGCGATGTTTTGCAAGTAGATGAAACAGCCGTTCAGCTTATTCAAGATAAAGAATATGTCTTTGTTGTTGATAAAGGGCGTGCAATTCCAGCACCTATTATTAGGGGCTATAGCGAAAATGGAAAAGTTGAAATTAAAAGCGGTTTAAGACCGGGTATGATTGTGATAACGGCAGGGCAAGTTCGTGGTGGTGGTGAAAAAGTAAAAGTAACCAATATGCCAGATGATTTGGTGAATTTGTCTGTTGAAAAGAAACAAGGAGTTGAAAAAAAGATAGAAGCGCCGTTAGATGGTGATAACCAAGATCCAAAACCAGAAAACACTGTTGCGATCGATAATTCAGAAGATGCAATAAAAGAGCGTGACGAAAAAGCAGATCAATCTGTTGATAAAAAAGAAAAAGCAAAAGGATAAGGGCATATGAAATTATCTGAAGTTTGTATTCGTCGCCCTGTTTTTGCGTGGGTTTTAACCTTGCTGATTACGGTTGTAGGGCTTGTTGGTTTTACCAAATTACCCCTTCAACAATATCCCACAATAAAAGAACCTGCCGTTACAATTGAAACCAATTGGCCTGGTGTTGGGCCTGAAATTATGGAATCTCAAATCACGCGTCAAATTGAGGAAGTGATTGCCGGTATTGAAGGTTTAGACGTTGTACAATCTTCAAGTAAAGACGGTAAGAGTGAGGTTTCTTTAAATTTTAGATCAGACGTCAATATGGATATTGCAATGAATGAAGTGCGTGATCGTATTGCCCGTGTTCACCAAGGTGGTTCTTGGCCCAGGGAAGTTAATGCGCCAACACTTCGAAAAAGCCGGCAAGAAGAAAGACCGGTTGTCACAATTGCATTGGTTAGTGAAACGACACCTTTAGAAGACCTTTACGACTATGCTGAAAATGAACTTAAAAAACGATTTGAATCAGTCCCAAATGTTTCCAATGTTGAAATTTCTGGTTCTGGTCTTTATATTATGCGCATTTATGTTGACCCTAAAAAGTTAGCATCGTTCGGTATAACGCCCGATAAAGTGTTAGATGCGATTCGTCGCCAAAATTTTGAACGCCCCATTGGAAAATTAAAATCATTTGATCGTGAATATTCCGTAACGGCTATGTCTAACCTTGAAAAGCCAGAAGAATTTGACCAAATTATTGTTCACTCTAAAGGGGATACTTTAATTAGGTTAAAAGATGTTGGTTATGCAAAACTTGAAACCAATAATAAAGATTCAAGAACAACGTTAAATGGCAAGCCTGGTATTCGTATTGCTATTTTTAAACAAGCAACCGCTAATCCAATTGAAATTTCCCGCGGTGTTAAGGAAGAAATGAAAACCATTTTGGAACAGCTTAAAAAAGATCGCACAATGTTTATTTCAAGTGATCAATCTGAATTTATTGAACGTTCTATTAATGAAGTGTATCGAACAATTTTTGAATCTGTCGTGTTGGTGATTTTTGTTGTTTTCTTCTTTTTAAAATCATTTCGGGCATCTGTTATTCCGCTTGTGACGATTCCAGTATCTCTTATTGGAACGTTTGCTGTTATGTGGTTGTTTGGCTTTACAATTAACATGCTAACATTGATGGCCATGGTTTTAGCCATTGGCCTTGTTGTAGACGACGCAATTGTTGTGCTTGAAAACATCTATCGCTATATTGAAGATGGTATGAAACCCTTTAAAGCGTCTTTTATTGGTATTCGCGAAATTAGTGGTCCTGTGATTGCCATGACCATTACGTTGGCCGCTGTTTATGCACCAGTTTCCTTTGCGAGCGGACGAATTGGTAAGTTCCTTGGTGAATTTGCTCTAACACTTGCTGTTTCTGTTATTATCTCTGGATTTGCGGCTTTAACCTTAACGCCTATGATGTGTTCGCGTCTTTTAAAGCATCAAGAGGCAATAGCACCTGATGATATGCGCATAGCGTCTAGAATTAAGCGTGCCCTTCCTGCTGAAAAGTGGCTTTCATTCATTGATTCATCTTATGATCACTATTTAAAAGTGGCATTGGATAATCGTTTAAAAACCATAAGTATTGGTGTTGGACTGGCTCTTTTTGGTCTTTTCCAATGGCAATTTTTACCTAAAATGCAATCCCCTAAAGAAGATACAGGCTATGTCTTTATTAAGGGCCACGCACCTTATACGGCAACAATTGATTACACTGAAAAATATGTTAAACAGTTGGATGCATTTATTGCACAAATTCCAGAAGTTGAAAGGCGTAGTACAAATATTACGAATGCAACACAGTTTGATGCATTTGTAACGTTAAAAAAAGATCGCTCCAGAACATCTGAAGAAGTTAAACGGGAACTCGAAAGGCAACAAGAACTCAATCCTGGTGTTTATTTTGAACAATTTTCGGACGGTTCAGATTCGACAGCGGGTTCTACAAATATTCAATTAGCCCTTCGTACAACAAGAGACATGACCGCATTAAAAGATTTAATGCGCCTTGCAACCTCATCTATACAAGATGAAGCTTTTATTGCATCCGGACCAATGGGTAAAAAAATACAAGGAACGCCGCTTATTGGTAGAATGGACTATGCTGTTAAGATTAACCGTGAAAAAGCAATTAGCCTTAAGATTGATCCCCTTGCCATTGCTGAAACGGTCGAAACATTTGTGCGCGGAAAACTTGCGAATAAGTTTACTAAAAACAATCGCCGGTATGACGTTTGGGTTGAAGTAGAAGAACAAGATAAGCGTAAAAAGGAAGATATTTTAAAACTTTTGATGCGCACAGGCCCTAGCCAAACAGCAAAGGACGGTGTTCTTTTGCCGCTTGCTGAACTGATCGAAATGGAGCCAACAATTGGTCTTCCAAACATTGATCGTTATAACCGTCAACGCGCGGCTTATATGTTCCTTGAACTTAATTCTGGAACAGACGTTTCTTATGCGATTGATCGCGTTAAAGCAAATTTTGCTGAAAGTTTTGATGAGGATAGTTCATACGAATTTATTGGTAATACACGCACCTTTATAAAGGAAAAAAGTGTTATTGCCCTTATTTTTGGCTTAGCGCTTATTTTTATTTATCTTGTCTTAAGTGCCCAGTTTGAAAGCTGGAAGGATCCATTTATTATTATGCTATCTGTTCCATTATCTTTGGCGGGTGCTGTTATAACGCTTGCCATTATTAAGGATGGTTCTGCCAACATGTATTCGCAAATTGGGTTTATTACGCTTATAGGGCTGATTACTAAACACGGTATTTTAATGGTTCAGTTCGCCAATGAACTGCAAGCTAAGGGCTTAAAAATCAAAGAAGCCATCCACAAAGCCTGTCATGTGCGACTTCGTCCCATTTTAATGACAACAGCCGCCATGGTTTTGGGGGCGTTTCCCCTTGCACTTGCAACAGGGCCAGGCTCTGAAATTCGCCGTCAAATCGGCTGGGTTATTGTGGGGGGAATGTCTGTTGGAACGCTCTTTACGCTCTTTGTATTACCAGCTATTTATACCTATATTGGTTTTTACAAGCCCAAAAAGGGTCTTATTCAAAGTTTTGAGGATTAAACATTTACATTTATGACACGGCCCCTTCGCATTATTTTTATGGGCACGCCCGATTTTGCGCTTGCTCCTTTAAAATCTTTATTTGAGAGTGAACATGAAATTGTTGCCGTTTATTGCCAGCCACCAAAAGAAAAGGGTAGGGGCTATAAAGTGCAAGAAAACCCAACCCATATATGGGCAAATGAAAAGGGTATTCCTGTCTTTACGCCATTCTCCTTAAAATCTTTGGAGGAAATAGAGCTTTTTAAAAGCTTTAATGCGGACATTGCTGTTGTTGTAGCCTATGGGCTTTTGCTGCCAAAAGAAATTTTAGACACCCCCCCCCTCGGGTGCGTTAATATTCATGGATCCCTTTTACCAAGATGGCGTGGTGCTGCACCTATTCAGCGTGCCATCATGGAAGGCGATACATTTACAGGTATTACCACAATGTTTATGGATGAAGGACTGGATACTGGCCCCATGCTTGAATGGGAAAGTATTGAAATTTTTGACCATACAACAACCACTTCTTTGTATGACAACCTTTCAACTTTAGGGGCTAAGCTCATTCTTTCAACCCTTGAAGGGCTAAACCTTGGAACCCTAAAGCCAATACATCAACCAACAGACGGCGTTACTTATGCCAAAAAGCTTGAAAAGAACGAGGGAAACTTAGATTTTTCATTACCAGCGGTTGTTTTAGATCGCGTGATTCGTGGCCTTGTTCCGCAAATTAGTGTTTGGGCATCTTATGAGGGCTTAAGAATCAAAATTCACCAAGTTGAACCATCACTTTTTGAATTGGATGATTTTGAGTTTGGAAGTATTGTTCAAAAGGATGGCGACCTATACATTGTCTGCGGCAAAGGGTCTCTTAAAATTCTTGTTCTTCAACCAGAAGGCGGCAAAATAATGGATGTGGATGCTTTTATAAGAGGCTATGCCCACAGAAGATGAAGTCAGGAAACGTTATTAATCAAAAATAACGTCTTCGCAACGATGACAAACCTCTTTATGTTCTCTTTCTAAATCACCAACTTCGGGTAAAATCTTCCAGCAGCGTTGGCATTTTTGGCCATCAGCTCCAGCAACAACAACACCAACATCTTCAACGTCATCAAGCATTAAAGCGCCAGATGGCGGGGTTGCAATAACAAGCGTTGCTTTGGATGTAATAGCAAGTTCTGCAATGTCCACTTTTTCTAAAACTTGAGCAAGTTCAGCTGTTACATACACAAAAATTTGTGCCTGAAGGCTTGATCCAATTGATTTTGCTTGGCGTTCTACTTCAAGTGCTGTGGTCATAACACGGCGAAGATGACGTACTTTTTTCCAGTAGTCACCAAGGGAATTATTTTTCCAACGGTTATCGATTGTTAAAAATTCTTCTTCATGGATGGATGATTCTTGATTTCCTTTATAAGCAAACCAGGCTTCTTCTGCTGTAAAGCTTAAAACGGGCGCAAGATAACGAATAAGCGCATTTAACACACTATCCATCACTGTTCTTGCCGAACGGCGTATTACCGAATTTTTTGAATCACAATAGAGGCTGTCTTTCCTGATATCAAAATAAAAGGCCGATAAATCTTGCGAACAAAAAGCATGAAGGTGGCTGTAAAAATGCATCAATTCATAATTTTCAATCGCTTCTTTATGAAGTTGATCAATCTCTGTTAATCGATGAAGAATCCATTTTTCAAGGATCGGCATTTCATCATAGTTGATGCTTTCTGTTTCATTAAAGCCAGAAAGGGCACCCAGTAAATATCTTAATGTATTTCTAAAGCGTCTGTATATGTCTTCTTGTTGCTTTAAAATTTCATTTCCAATACGTTGATCTTCGGTATAGTCGGAGTTTACAACCCAAAGGCGCAAGATATCGGCACCCATTTTTTCAATAACATCTTGAGGGGCTATCACATTTCCTAATGATTTGGACATTTTATGTCCTTTTTCATCCAACGTAAAGCCATGGGTTAAAATTGCCTTATAAGGAGCTTTTTGCATTGTTCCAGAAGATTCTAAAAGGGAAGACTGAAACCACCCTCTGTGTTGATCGGACCCTTCTAAATACAAGTCAGCTGGCCAAGCAAGTTCTGCGCGCGCTTGTAAAACATAAGCATGTGTTGCGCCACTATCAAACCAAACATCGGCGATATCTGTTACTTTTGAATAATCATTCACAGAATAATCATTGGCCAAGAAAACATCAGAATTCATTGTAATCCAGGCTTCAACGCCATTTTTTGAAATTGCATCAATAATTCTATTTTGAACTTTTTCACATCTTAATGGTTCACCTGTTTCATTGTGAACAAAAAAGGCTAAAGGCACACCCCAAACTCGTTGACGGGACAAACACCAATCAGGGCGATTTTGAACCATGGATTGAATGCGGGTTTTTCCTTTTTCGGGGAAGAAATCTGTTTTTTCAATTTCACTTAAGGCAATTTCACGGATTGTTGGGTCAATTTTTACAAACCACTGGGGCGTTGCCCTATAAATTAAAGGGGCTTTGGAACGCCAAGAATGGGGGTAGCTATGAACCAACTTTGAATGGCTCAAAAGGGCATTTTTTTCTGTTAACTTATCCATCACAACAGGATTGGCTTTAAAGATATGGACACCTTTAAAAAGCGGGACATGATCAAAATAAAATCCATCACCCTTAACGGTTTCAGGAACTGGGATATTGAATGTTTTACAAATATTAAAGTCATCCTCCCCGTGGCCTGGTGCTGTGTGAACAAGCCCTGTACCGGCTTCTGTTGTGACGTGATCACCTGGTAAAAAGGGTACATCAAAGTCGTATCCTTCACCATAAAAGGGATGCTGACAGATAAGCCCTTCTAATTCAGTCCCTTTAAGGGAAGCAATTTTTTGATATTCTGTTTGTTCAGTTGCCTTTAAAAAGTTTTGCAGCAAATCTTCTGCAACCAGATACTTTTCATTATTAATGGATATAACACTGTACTTAAAATCAGGTCCAAAGGATATGGCTCTGTTTCCTGGTAACGTCCAAGGGGTTGTTGTCCAAATAACAGCATAAGCGCTTTCTAATGGACCTTTACCATTTTGAATTTTAAACTTTACATAAATAGAATCACTTGTATGGTCTTTATATTCGGTTTCAGCGTCTGCCAAAGCTGTTTTTTCAACCACAGACCAAAGAACGGGCTTTAATCCTCTATAAAGGGTCCCATTTAAAAGAAATTTAGAAATTTCTTCAACTATCTTTCCTTCTGTTGCAAAATCCATGGTGATATAAGGATTATCCCAATCGGCTACAATGCCAAGACGCTTAAATTCTTCGCGTTGAATATCAACCCATTTTTTAGCAAAGCTTCGACATGATGCGATAAGCTCTATGGGGTCAACCTCATCTTTCTTTAAGCCTTTTTCTTTATATTGTTCTTCAATTTTCCATTCAATAGGTAGGCCGTGGCAGTCCCACCCTGGAACAAGCGGCGCATCATATCCTTGCATTTGCTTTGTTTTTACAACAATATCCTTTAAAATTGATGTAAGCGCATGACCAATATGAATGTTGCCATTCGCATATGGGGGGCCGTAGTGCAAAATGAACTTTTTTTTACCTTTACTTTTTTTTCTAATTTTTTGGTAAAGGTTTGTTTCCTTCCAATGATTTAAAAGATTCACTTCTAATGTGTTAAGCCCAGCCTTCATTGCAAAAGACGTTTGTGGTAGAAAAACTGTGTTCTTAAAGTCCATATACATTCTATTGGTTTTAAAATATTTATATCTTTTATATAAGGAATAGAGCTTTTTGTCGAGTTAAAATATTAAAGGCATTGCGACTATTTTATTCTAGTTTGCAATGGCTTTTTAAACGTTTTATCTATTTTTTAGCTTTGTGATCTTTCATAAACAATACCAGGATGCGTTGCAAGAAGCCCATATCCGTTTGGTTCATGTTGATAACCTGTTATATTGCCTAAAAATTCCTCAATTAAACGGAGTTTCACGATATCTTTTTTAATAGAAAATCCATGACCTTCCCCTTCAAAAGAAACCATTTCAACATTATTGCCAAGTTCCTTCATTTTATCAAACAAAGTTCTACTTTGTTCTGGCAAACAAATAGTATCTTTTAATCCGCAGAAGATGAACATTTTTCCAGGTCTTTTGGTTAAATGCGTTGTAACACTGGTTTGTGCTTTTTCTTCAGCAGTTTCGCCATATTGTTTTTTAGCATTTGATTCTGTATGAATTGTTTTACTTAGCTTTTTTTCATTCAGTTCAATATCAAATATTCCATTGATCGGAATGACAACGTCACTGATCCCTTTTGCAAAGCAAGCTGCTGCAGCATATCCGCCAAAGCTTGTTCCCATAATAATGGGGTGTTGACCAATACCTGTTGCCCTTGCCCATTCAACAACTTTTTGAACATCATCCATCACATCATACCAATGTTTATCAGATGCCATTTCATAACGTGTGCCAAACCCTGTTGAACCACGAATATTTGTTACAATATAAGGGTAGCCACGACTTGAAAAAAACTGTTGCTCTGTACTTAATTCATTAAATACTCTTGCATGTGGGCCTCCATGAACATCTATAATAAACCATCCATCAGATTTACTTCCTTCTGGTTTTGTATAGTAAAGAACTTGATTAAATTTTGGGTCCGCAGTTTCAATACTGGTATGATGAACTTCTGCAAATTGAGATTTTAATATTTTAGGAAAAATAACTTCATTAAAAATCTCAATAAATATGCTTTTATTCGCCTCTAAAAGATTTAAAAATGTTCTTTCTATTTCTGAAAAACTTGCCAAAATATTGTCTTCGGTTAAGCCAACTTCATGCATATATTGTTTATAATCGAGATACATACTGTACAGACTTCCCTGAATATTTTCCGGTGTTTTTCCATATAAATTATTGGACAAAAGAAGGCATAGTTCTGATGAATACTTTTCTAAGATTTTTTGAGCAAGTAATCCTTTTTTGCCAAGTTCTAAACCATCTACTGGTTTATAATGAAAAACACGTTCTTCTCCATGTGTTTTATAAACAAGTAAACCATCAATAATTTGAGGATCATAAACATCAAGTTTTAAAGTTCTCATCTCTGATGGCGTTAAAAGAGGAACTTCCATCGGGGCTTCATCGTTTAAATCAACCATATAAGGAATAAGATATTGTCCATTACTTTTTGTATATGTAAGAAAACTTTCATCGTTTAACGCATAATCATGTAGAGGCGATGAAATACTACATAAAAGAGTTTCTTCTCTAACTATTTTTTTATCCACAATTTGATATTTATAGATATCTACCGAATTTCTTGCTTTATCTTTTTCATAGATATATTTATTGTTGATTATATGTGCTGGAAATTTACAAAGATCAATCATTGTCTCTCCAAATGTTTTAGTTGTTAAGTCAAAAAAAACACGTTTTGATTGGCCAGTCTCAGCGCTTGTATCTTTAATACCATAGAGATTAACATTTAATTTTTGAGGATCTGTTGTTGACTTTTCTATATAAGTATTCCAAAAATCAGGGTGAGATATTTCAAAAAAAGTGTTTGCAGCAATATCAAAATATTTGGTAATGCAATCTGTATGAGTGCTTGAATGATTACTATCTGAATTAAAATCCTTATATTCTTTTATACCAAAACGAAAAACTAAAAATCCTGGTGCCATAAATTCAGCAACAAAAAGTTCTTTACCAGATTCTAAAATTTCTTTCGTTTCACCTTGCATAAGGTCAATGGTACGCACATCCTCAATACCGCCTGTTGCAAGTAATTTCTGAATAATCACTTGATTGCCAATATGTTGAAGGAATGAACCATCAATACATATAGAAAAAATCATATTAGGAAGCATTTCTGGCAACATTTCAGCCTTAAATAATGGACGTGTTGAAACACTTTGAGTAGCAGGTAGCCCTGCAATGGCAGCATATTCCTGCGCAACCATTCCCATTGACGTTGACAAACTAAACGTCATCAACGCAGAGGCAATTGTTTTTTTGACTTTTAAAAATTTTGTTTTATCAATAGCCAGTTTTTTAATATTCATTGGAAATCTTTTTAAAATAATTAACACAAAACATATTATAGTATTAAAAATATAAAAATCAATGTTTTATATATAAAAATTATTGATAAATTATTTTAGTAGAAATAGAGTAAAAAATAAGATTTTTAGATTTTATAAAATTAAAAAATCCTGATAGACTTTATATTATAATCTTCTTAGTTTTTGTATATGAATTCATTGGAAAACATTTTAAATGAAAAATCTTTAAAAAGGATTGATGGCATCCCTCAAGGGTATATTCCTTTTTTCTTAAAGTTTATGGCAGAAAAAAAGGGGGAATCTTATGTTTTTATTGCCCTTAATAATGAACAGTTATACATTGTTGAACAACAATTAAAAGCATTGAATCCAAAATTTAAAATTTTAACACTGCCAGGATGGGATTGTTTGCCTTATGATCGAGCAGGCCCTTCACAAGACATTGTTAATCAACGAATTCAAACATTTTTATCATTTAAAAATTTAGAAGATGAATTTATTTTATTGGTAACGGCATCCTCTTATTTACAAAAAATGCCCCCTTTATCGTATTGGGATAACAAGGCCTTAACATTAAAAAAGGGTGATGTTTTAAAAAGGGATAAAGTCGTATCACTTCTTATAGCACTTGGGTATAAACGATGTGATACCGTTTATGAATCGGGTGATTTTGCCGTTAGAGGGCACCTTATTGATGTTTTTTTAACAGGCGAAGAAAAACCAATTCGGATTGATTTTTTTGATCAAGAAATTGAAAGTTTTCGCTATTTTGAAATTGACACACAAACCACACAAAAAGATGCAATACCTTTAAATGACATAACCATAAAACCATCTTCAGAAGTTTTGTGGGACGCTTCTTTTTTAGATCAATTTTCAATTCGTTACAGGCAATTAGAAGGGGATATTGATATTGAAAGGGATGAATTTTATCAATCCATCATCAATGGACGCCCTTTTCAAGGGCATGAACATTTTGCACCCCTTTCATATGATCAAGAATTTTTAACCTTAGAAGAAATGTTAAAAGAAAAAAAAGTAACTTTCTTTGCAGATTATTTAGTTGTTGATATTCTTAAAGATCAAATATCCTTAATCTTTGATTACTATAAGGCACGTCTTAACCCGTATTCTGGGGAGCAAATTTATAAACCCCTTCCACCAAAAGAATTTTATAATATTAACCCAGATTTTAACTTTACGCTTTTAAGCCCTTTTGTAAAAAGTGAGGCAACGGACGTTGGTGCAAGGATCTTAACAAATCTACCTTCCCGTGAACATAACCCAGACTATTTAGATGATTTGAAAGAATACATTTTAAATACGTCTAAAGTTAAAAAGGTGATTTTGGCTTTTTCATCCCTTGGTGTGCAAGAGCGCATTGTTGAGCTTTTAAATATTGAAGAATCAAAAAACATAGAGTTTTTAATTATATCAATTGAAAAAGGATTTTCGTCAAAAGATTTTATTCTTTTGTCTGATCAAGATATTTTAGGCGAACGTCAACGCCTTACAAAAATTAAAAAAAGAGGACATCAACGCTTTTTTAAAGAACTTAATGACATTATTCAAGGGGATCTTATTGTTCATAAAGACCATGGAATAGGCCGTTATTTAGGGCTTGTAACGTTGGATATTAATGAAAATCCCCATGATTGCTTAATTTTAGAATATGACGGCGGGAACAAACTCTATTTACCCGTTGAAAATATGGAGCTGATTAGTAAATATGGAAACGCTTCAGCCCTTGTTCAGCTGGATAAACTTGGCACAAGCAGCTGGAAAACAAAAACAGGCAAAGTTAAAAAACGTATTCAACTCATAGCTGATTATTTAATTGAAATTGCCGCAAAAAGATCAACCCTAAAGGGGGATGTTTTGACACTTGATGAGAAAGAATATAAAGAATTTTGTCATCGATTCCCTTATGTTGAAACGGATGATCAATATATTGCGATTGAGGATACATTTAATGACTTAACGTCTGGTAAGCCTATGGACCGGTTAATTTGTGGCGATGTTGGGTTCGGTAAAACAGAAGTTGCTTTACGCGCTGCATATTTGGCTGTTTCCAATCAAAAACAAGTCGCCATTGTAACTCCAACAACGCTTCTTTGCCGCCAACATTTTAGAACGTTTGAAAAGCGATTTTTAGATATGCCTTATAAAATAGCTTATCTATCTCGCCTTTTAACGGATAAACAATCAAAGGAACTAAAATGGGATGTTAAAGAAGGTAAAGTCGACATTTTGATTGCAACGCACGCAATTCTTGCAAAAGATGTTGACTTTAAAGATCTTGGGCTTTTAATTGTTGATGAAGAACAGCACTTTGGCGTGAATCAAAAAGAACGCTTAAAACAAAACCATTCTAATATTCACTGTTTAACTTTATCGGCAACGCCCATTCCAAGAACTCTTCAAATGTCCTTAACGGGGGTGAGGGAACTGTCACTTATAACAACGCCACCTGTTGATAGGCTGCCTGTTCGAACGTTTGTTTTAGAACAAGACCCAGTGGCGCTTAAGGAAGCAATTCTTCGGGAATGCCATAGGGGGGGGCAAGTATTTTATGTTTGCCCCCATATTGAAGACCAAAAACAAATTCAAGCATTTTTAAAAGAGATTCTGCCAAATCTTCGTGTGGTAACGGTTAACGGAAGAATGGTCCCCCATGACATTGAAGATGCAGTATCCGATTTTTGTGATCGTCATTTTGATGTTTTATTGGCAACCAACATTATTGAATCAGGTATTGATATGCCTTCTGTTAATACGATTATACTTCATAAAGCGCATTTATTTGGCCTTGCAACGCTTTATCAATTAAGGGGCAGGGTAGGGCGTTCAAAAATTCAAGCATATGCCTACTTTACGGTTCCAGAACATAAAATCTTATCTGAAAATGCAACAAAACGCTTAAAAATTCTTCAAAGCCTGGATACATTGGGGGCTGGATTTAATCTTGCAAATCATGACCTTGATTTGAGGGGGGGGGGTAACTTAGTTGGTGAAGAACAATCTGGCCATATGAAAGAAGTGGGGATGGAACTTTACCAGCAACTTTTACAAGAAACGATTTTAAAAACCAAAGCCAATCTTATGGGAGAAGTTTATGAAGAAGATTGGATGCCGCAGATTAACCTTGGTGGGGCTGTTTTAATTCCTGAACGTTATATTAGTGATTTGGGCCTTCGTCTTAACCTTTATAAACGATTATCAGCCATTACCGATTCACAAGAAATTAATAGTTTTGCGGTTGAACTTGTTGATCGATTTGGAAAATTCCCAATGGAAGTTAAAAACCTTTTAGAGGTTTGTGACTTGAAGCTTTTATCTAAAAAAGCCCATGTTGAAAAGGTAGAGGTTGGCCCTAAAGGGTTTTTATTAACCTTTCACAACAATATGTTTTCAAATCCACAAAAATTATTGACGTGGCTTCAATCAAAAGACGTTGCGCCCATCGTTAAGTTTCGGGCGGATCAAAAACTATTTGTGCAATTTAAGCCTGAAGACTTTAAAAAAAGCTATCTTATTTGCCGCAAGTTTTTACTTAATTTGCTTGAACTTATTTAAATGGATAAATAATATTGTTAAAAAAATAATATTTTGTTGTTTTTTTATTGATAACAATTAAATTTTGAGATAATATTCATTTGTTTTAATTTTTATTTGGTGAACTATGAAAAAAAATATTATTTTAACTACTATAATTATATCTATTATTAAGCTTAAAGCATCTGACAATGATGTAGTTTTTAATCCGGTTATAATACATGAAGATAGTCATGCTGCAATCGTTGGTGAAGAAAAAAGTTCATTAGAATATCGATTATTGCCTTTAAAACTTTTAGAGGAAGAAAGTTCATTAGAATCACAATTATCACCTTTAAGGCTTTCACGAGATCAAAATAAAGATATTGTTGATTTCTTTGAAGGCACCAAAAAAAAAATTTCTGATACTTTTGTTGAAATATGCCTTCTTTATACAAAATTTATGACTGATGAACAAAAAAAAGGTTTTGTAAGTAAGCTTATGGAAATTCCTTTTATAAAATATGAAATCATCTTAGAAAATAAAAATATTAGTAAGTTTTTTGACGCAAAAAATAAAACTGAGATTTTAGATTTTATAAAAAGGATTGAAAATAAATATGCAAAACAAATAATGGCTTATTTTAATTTAGAAGGCGTTATTCTTTCTCCCGAATCGGTAATAATTCGGCAAAAAAATCTTTTTAATGAAATACATTTACTTTATAATTTTGAACTTTTAGATTTTTTTAAAAAAATTAAACCACAAAATTTTGAGATTTTTATTAACTGGATTGATAAACTTTCTACTATAAAATTTGGTCCAAAAGTTGAAAAAACACATTTTTATAAAATGGTTATGTCAATTTTTAAATTAGATTCAGATCGACCGATTTTGCCGACAGAAAACAATTTTCAAATATTTAATGCCTGCTATGCTGCACAAAATGAATTGTTTTCCTCATGTTTGCGAAATAATCTGTTTACTCCCCATTTACAAGTTATTAAAAATATTGAGTTTGAATTTTTTCATATGGTAACAGATTTTTTTATTTTTTTAAATCCTATTGTTAGAAAACCATTTAATATTCGACATTATGATTTCGAATTTAATAATTTATTTAAAATGTTAGATGAACAAAGTTATCAAACAATGAAAGATGTGGTTAGATTATCCGCATTATCGGATGATTTGGTTATTTTGTTCTCATTAATCATATTTTTGGGCAAGGATCATTTGCAAACTTTGGAAAACATTTTACAAAGATATGAACGATTCTTCTCTTATGTTCCGATTTATTCAGCTTATGATTCTATCAAAAATTTAGGAAATAATACGACGGATATTTCAACAGAGCTTTTAGAACAAGAATTTGAATATTTACACGAAAATTACTTTCATAACGCTAACTTAAATAGAGAGGAACAAGATGAACTTTTAGTCAATCGCTTGCAGGGACATCCATTTTTTGCTGAAGGCTTCCAAATTCATAATTATTATAATCAAATGATTAATTTCCATGAAAAAACAATATCTTTATCAACAGCTATTTTAGAAGTATTAGAACAAGAAAACTTAGAAAAAAAATATTATGGCATATCATTTATTCGTAAGACCTTATCAAGATTTAGACAACAAAATATTCCATATTTTTTTAGAACAATTAAAAACGTTAGAGGAGGGAAGGATCTTCTTACCTCTGTATTTTCTTATTTGTATAAAGGTGATCAAAATGAAGATAACTTGCAATTATGGTTTATTAGTCTAATGAATGAATCCTTAGATGCTTTTACTGGTCAAAATGAACGTTCTTGTCGTGAAGGACTTTTTGAACGCATGTTGAGTTCTTTAAGATATATCAGTCATGGTAATGCAGAATTAGATAATATATTTAAACAAGGGGAAAAGTTACTTATTATTAAAAATAAAATCCAAAATATAAACTGTAATTGGTCGCAAAAGGCCTTTGAATTTGGTATTAGAACCTATTCATCTCCAATTGATGTCTCAAAAAAAATCAAAAAAATAATTTTAAATTATTTAGATTTAGAGGATGGAGATAGTATTATTGCTATAAACTGGAGCGTTAAGAGTGTTTTTGATGCACTGCTTGAACATTGTGTTGAAAATATCTTTCCCGAGATTAAAGGTGAATTAGAATCTTATGAATATTTAGAAATATTGCTTTCTAGAAATACTATTTAAGAGTCTCAAACAAGGAAATTCTAGATTCAATTTTAATATTTAAAAAGGCATATTATGAAAAAAATATTTCCCATACTATCTTTACTTTCTGGAAGCTTTGCAAGTTTAACGCAACTTGTTTAAATGACTGTTGATCTTCCTAATGAAAGAGTTGCATATTACCACAATCATATAAATTCTAAAGATTTTTATAGTGAAGGTAGAAAAGATGCAATTGTCTTTATTGCAGAAAAAATAAGAAATTGGAAAGAAAATCCAGAAGAGTTAAGTAGTCCATCCTGAACAATACATTTTTTTGATTAATCAAAAAAAAAGGAGGGGCATGCATGCCCGTGATTTTTATATTTTTTCAAAAGAGAATGGATCAAAATAAGATACAAAAAAACGATTGCATTAAGGTTTGGATTGCCCCCGGAAAGTAGGACACAGTATTATGA
>JAGOTX010000136.1 GCA_018061565.1 Pseudomonadota bacterium | reverse complement strand
TTCGATGTCTAACGGTAGCTGAAAATGCTTCATTTTGTGATGTATTTCTGTAGATTTTATTTTTTCTTAACAGAGTATAACCATTATTCACGTTCATTTCCATACTCCAGGAAGTAGAAAAGAGCCACATCCCCGTTGCTTTAAATGTTGCAGAAACGAATGAAAGTTCTATAAGAGAAGCGCAAAGGGATTTATACAGTATGGCTGAATCGGATCAAGCATCGTCAAGCATTTCAAAGCAAAATGCGCAAAACCAGTATCTTGAAATCGGAAAACAGGCGAGTCGATCCTTATCACAAGGGGAACAATTTTCGGATCAACAGCAAGCACAAGCATTTAAAGAGGCGTCAGATCATTATAACAGAATTGATCAACTATCTAATAAGACTGGTTTGAGTAAAGAGTATATCAATCAGAAGGCCCTTGAGGTAAATGGTGGACTAAGTTTTCCAAAATTGGCTGCAAGTGTTGGAGTAAGTATGAATAAATCAGAACAATCGCAGATGACTTCAAATCAGATTGCTGAAGAAATATTTGATATTAGTAAACAAAGCAGTGTTAACGAATCTCATCAAAAAATGGATACAGCGCTTAAATCAAAGTCGTTTGATACCAATAATCAAGAGTTAAAACAAGCGGTTGATAATTTTAGTTCCTCTTATGAATCCTCAAAACGGTTTGAAGAAAGTGCTTCAAAGTCATTTGAAAAAGCAAAATCTTTGGATTCTGAAATTGCCTACATTCAAAATAATGCCGCGTCCATTAATGCATCCCATACGCAAGCGTTTGTGGATCGTGTTGGGGCAGATAATCTTAAAAACTTACATGTTGACGAAATGGCCCAAAAAGCGCGGGAATACAATAGATCTTACATGCAAGCAAATATAGAAAAATTCCTTCCAAGGGCTAGAACAACACCCTCTGATATTCAAAGTGCCTATCAAGATTCAAGTCATGGAAAAAAATATGCAACAGAAGAGGCATTGAAACAGGATCATAAAAACTTTCAAAAAACAGTCTATACACCCCAAAAACCAATAGGGGTTGATAAGCAAGAGACCCATCAAACCAGAAATGCTGTTCATCATGAAATTGAAAAAGCAGAAAGCAGAACAAATGATGCTTTAGAAGCCGCAAAAGCCCAACATGTTAGAGCACACCAAACGTTTAAAGATGATCACACAAAACATGCAGAAGATAATATGGGATTTACACAGGAAGGTGTTACAAAAGACCAGCTTAAAAACTTAGAGGATAAAAAGAAAAATGCTTAGTAGCCAAATTTGTTTTTACGATCTGTTAAAGATGTGCAATTTACACCATATCGACTTGTGGATATTTGAGAAAAATTCCTCTGATGTTGCGTTCTATAGTTCTGTTGCGATGATCGATGAGGTCCGTTATTGTGAACAAATTGAACATCGCCTTTTAAAAAAAATAAAAGAAATAAGGAAAATCCAGGAATGACAAGGAAAATACCAGCCCAAAGGGGAACGGATGTAAAAGCTGTATGTCCAAGAATTGATATAACAAACGTTGCAAATATTTTGGGGAAAATAACGTTTAAAAATTTATTCATGATTGAATCCTTTTCTGTTGTATTTATAGTATACCAGAAGTTTGTTAATTTTTGGTTAAGAAAAAAGCAAAAACACAAAATTACGAAACAGGTTGTTGCATAAATGACGAAGGTTGAAAAATATATAGACTATAAGCTTTATTTTTATTATAATAAAATAGGTTATAACATATTAGAATGTATTATGAAAAAAGTCTATGAACTATTGACTATCAGTCAGTTAGATGAAAAATTGAAGCCTTTAAAGGATTTAAAAACCATAAATCCAACTTTTGGATGGATTCGATATATAAGGGAATCTTTATGTTTATCGGCGGAACGTCTTGGTCTTCTTCTAAATATGAAGCAGCCGTCTGTTTTTGGTATGGAAGAAAATGAAAGAACTAAAAAAATAACACTCGAAACATTAGACAAAGCAGCGAATGCTATGGGGTGTGATCTTGTCTATGCTTTTGTTCCAAAGTCAACAATGCAAAGTTTTATTTGTGATAAACAAAAGGAAATTGGTCAAAAAATTGTTGAAAAAGCTAATCACACTATGACTTTGGAAAAACAAGGGCTAGAAGCAAAAGCTTTAAAACAACAGCAAAAGATTATGCAGGAAGGATTATCCCATGAGTCACTAAAAGTATTGTGGAGGTATTTATGAAATTTGAACAGATTTATGGTTCAACACCAATCGATCCGGATGAGGCTTCTGGGCTTATCCCAAAACATCTTCAAACCCAAGCAGAGTTAAATGCTTTTGAACATCTAAACATATCGTTATCAATTCCTTGGGCCTTTACAAATCGGAAAATGATTGATACGCAATTTTTGAAAAAACTTCATAAAAAAATGGGCTCTTTTCTACTTCCTGGAGTATGGAAATGAACGTGAATAATGGTTATACTCTGTTAAGAAAAAATAAAATCTACAGAAATACATCACAAAATGAAGCATTTTCAGCTACCGTTAGACATC
>JAGOTX010000051.1 GCA_018061565.1 Pseudomonadota bacterium | reverse complement strand
GCTTTAATCTGTGATTTTAAGTGGTTAGCAATAGCGTCTTCCAGCTTTTTCATTAAAGGATCAAGGTCTTTAAAACCTTTAACTTTTTCCACCAAACACCGGCCATCCTCTATTTTTTCTTGAGCAACCATGTAAGCTAAAAGCGTCCAAGGTGTGGCAGAAAAACCAATAAGGGATGTATTTGAATCTAAAGTATCCCTTGTAAGCTCTATCGCTTCATAAACAGGCTCTAGCTTAAGGGATGGATCTTGATTTAAAAATGAATGCTGATAATCAATAAGCTTTGGCCCTTCCCCTGTTTCAAAGGTAACAGTTTGCCCTAAAGCATGGGGAATAACCAAAATATCTGAAAAAATAATAGCAGCGTCAAATCCAAAACGTTGAATTGGTTGAAGAGTCACCTTTTTAACGGATTCTTTGTTAAAGCAAAAGGACATAAAATTTGCTTCTTGAGAGCGAATCGCCCTGTATTCACTTAAATACCTTCCCGCTTGACGCATCATCCAAATAGGGTGAGGGGAAATAACATTCCCTTTACAAGTTAAAAAAAAGTGTGTGGATTTTAAAGGTTTGGTCATTTTTTAAACTTTATAAAAATAATATATTTATATATATATAAGATTTTTGTTGTTATTGGGACTGTGAAAATGTTGAAAAGTTATTTTTTCACAAAGTTTTTCACAAGGCAGGTTGAGTAATGTGTTTAAGCTTACAAATAACGTTGAGAGATTAATAAGGCTTTTTTTCACATCTTGTGGATAACTCAAAAAGGGTGTGAAGAAAACATAAACGAGGTGTTGATGATTTGGGGAAAAAGTGAAGACTTTGTTTTTTAACAGGTTTGTCCCTCTCTTTTTCCACAGGCTTTTCCACAAAGACTTTTCGCCTTATTTTCGAGGCATGCAAAAGCGCCTTTTAGAATCAGCACATAAAAAGGCTTTGAGTTCTTGTACTAAAGGATTATCACTTTGGGATAAGTGGTTTTCAATCAATGTTTTAAAATCATCATCAGACGATTCAAAAACAGCTTTAAACTTTTCTTGTAGGTCAAGAATATCTTTATTGCTAAATCCTTTTCTTTTAAGGCCAATAAGGTTAAGGCCTGCAAGGTGTGCACGTTCGTTCATGGTTGTGCCATAAGGAATAACGTCTTTTCCAATTCCGCACATACCCCCAATCATCGCCCCTTTTCCAATGCGGGTGAATTGTTGAACGGCAGAAAGCCCCCCTAAAATAGCATTGTCTTCAACCGTTACATGCCCACCAAGGCTTACATAGTTTGCCATAACAACATTGTTACCAACAATACAATCATGGGCAATATGAACCCCAACCATTAAAAGGCAGTTATTTCCAACAGTGGTTAGCATATTCCCACCATGAGTGCCTTTTTGTATGGTGACATATTCACGAATTTTACAATTTTCACCAATAATGGTTTTGGAATCTTCGCCTTCAAACTTTAGGTCTTGTGGATCTTCCCCAAGGGACGCAAATGGGTAAATAATTGTTCCTTTGCCAACAACAGTATCGCCATTTATGTTGATGTGGCTTTTTAAAGTAACGTTTTCTTCTAAAACAACTTTTGATCCTATAATGCAATAGGGGCCAACACTAACATTTTTTTTAAGTATCGCGCCCTCTTCAATAATGGCAGTGGCGTGAATTTTAGCTGTTGGATCAATCATTGTTTTTATTAAAACTTAAAAATCTTCTAGTCTAGAATTTACTTTAAAAGACTTTTAAAAGCACTTATTTAAATGTTACAAAAAGTTTTAACTTTTTTTCCAACCAAATGCGATGACGTTTGTACCAGAATCTGCGTTATAGGGGGGGGTGTTAAAACGATCCACCCAATAGGCTGCGCGGTACTTATTGTCATACATAATGGGAATAAGGCAATAGGTGTGCATTAAGTAGCGATCCATAGCCTGACAAGACGCCATATGATCTTCTTGCGTTTTAGAGGCGACAATAAGCTTTGCAAGCTTTTCTAATACCTCGTCTTTTAAGCCAATATAATTAGAAGAACCTTTTTCATCTGCTGTTCTTATAGAATAGTAATATGTTTGTTCAATCCCAGGATTAAGTGAATTTGCAAGGGCGTGAATGATCATCTCAAAATCAGATTCTAAGACTTTGTTTTCATATTGAACAGAATCTACTTTTAAGATTTTAAGTTCAATACCGAGTTTTTTTAAGGATTGAGCATAGTTTAAAGCTATTTTTTCAAGCTTTTCGTCTTTAATCATAATACTTATAACAAGGGGTATATGTGTATCCTTTGTTAAGCGCACGCCGTTTTTAACTAAATACCCAGCGTTTTTTAAAATTTTATCGGCCTCTTCAATGTTTTTTCTATGATCTTTTTGCTTGTCGTCTAAAAAGGCGTGGCAAACAATCTCATCAAAACGGTTGCCAATTTCTTCTTTAAATTTGGATAAAAGTTCAAGTTCTTTGCCTTTTGCATCCCCAGTGTGGGCAAATTTTGTGTTGGCAAATGTACTTCTTGGAATTTGCATGCCGCCTTCAAAAATAAGGTTATTAACGGAAACATCATCATATGCTAGTGTTATCGCATGTCTAAGTTCTCTATCTTGAAAGAGGGGGTTTCGCATATTGAGGATAAAGTATCGGCTTAAAACACCTTTTTTATGAACCTCATCAATCTGTTCAACTTTTCCAGTTTTGACAGCGTCAAAATGGTAGTTTCTTTTCCAGTTTTGGGGATTGGTTTCAAAGTAGATATCAAAAGCACCTGTCTGAAAAGCCTGGAATTGACTTTGTGCATTTTTATAATAGTCTATCCTTATGTGGTCAAAATTATAAAAACCCTTATAAATATCTTTTGCCCAATAGTCATCCCTTCTTTTTGCTTGAATATAGCGGCCTATTTCATACGTTTCAATTTGATAGGGACCGCTTCCAATAACGGGTGTTAAGGAGCTTTCTGTAATGTCAATTTTTTCTAATGCTTTTTTAGGCATTACAACTAAAAGTGCCATAACAAGGGAGGATTCTTGGTCATATGTTCCATCTTCCTTTGGATTAAAGGTAATTTTAATGGATAAATTATCAAGGCATTCAACAGATTTTATTTTTTGATAGGCAGATTTATAGCGTGGGATGTTTTTTCGTAATGTTTCTATTGTAAATGCCACATCTTCCGCTGTGACAGAGGAACCATCGCTAAATTTTGCTCTTTCGTCCAAATAAAAAGTAACGGATGAACAATCATCTGCCACTGCTACTTCCTTTGCAAGAAGAGGATACATTGTAAAGGGTTCATCTGGGGATCTATACATCAATGAATCATAGAGGAGGGGTAAAATTTCAGTAGGGGATGCACCTTTTATAGAAAAGCGATTTAAATTATCAAACGTTCCTTGATTTGATAGTTTTAATGTTCCCCCTTTTGGTGCATTTTCATTTGCAAAGGAAAAAGGCTTTTCTGGAAAATTATGTTTTGGCTTTGCACAGAGGAAGGAGAGGACTTTTTGTCTTTTGACTGTTTGTTTTTCGTGTTTTTGTGATGCATAGCTCGGTTCACAAGAAAAAGGTAAAAACAGACTAAGCGGTAAAAGGTAATTAAAAATCTTCATCTTTAAAATTGTTAAAAATATCTGTTTGCAATACTATCACTTTTTTAATGTGAGTGAAAAGAAAATCATATTGAGAGCTTTTCATAACTTAAAATATGTCATTTTAAGCCCCCAACGTGTCATTCCCGCGAAGGCGGGAATCCACAAATAAATAATTTAAAATCCTTGATATACAAGGTGTTTATAGACCCCTGCCTGCGCAGGGGCGACACTAGGATTTTTGAGATAAAAATCTATTTTGCAACAGTCTTGTTATACTTGTGGTTTTAGATTTTGATAAAAATGCTTCTTTAGGAAAGATATGAGGTATGATAAACTTTTCTTACTATTAATTTTAAATAAATTTTACATATGTCTTCACCATCTTCTAAGCAATCTGTTATTCGTTACTTTCTTTGGGGGTTGTGTTGTATTTTGTTGGTCGCACTTTTATTGCAATATAAATATATTTTTACACCCTCAGCTAAAATTCATAACATTGAGGGTAAATCTTTTGTTCCAATGGATTTAGGGGGCGATTTTTCACTTATTGATCAATATGGTAAAAGAATAAGTTCTAAATCGACAAGTGGAAAAATAAGAATTGTCTATTTTGGCTATACGTATTGCCCTGATCTTTGCCCAATGGCTTTAACGCATATAACAGAAGCCCTTGAATTACTGGAAAAAGATAGAAGCAGTGTTGCAACTTATTTTATAACGATTGACCCAAAAAGAGATACAGTAGAAAAATTAAAAGAATATAGTTTAAATTTTCATCCCGATATTTTGATGCTAACAGGTAGCCCAGATGAACTTCAAAAAGTTATGAAACTTTATAAAGTGATATCTCAAAAAGTAGAAGATAAGAAAATGAGCGATTATTTAATTGATCATTCGACCTTTATTTATATTTTAAATGAGGAAGGCCAAGTTGTAGATGTTCTGCCTCATACAACAAGTGGTGAAAAAATCATGCAAACTGTTTCGCATCATCTTTTTTATAAAGGTCAATAAATAAATGCTCCCACTTCTTTATACGCTTTATGAATGGCAAAAAGTTGGATTTTTACCAACGCATATTGTGGCACAAAGTACCAAAAATGTAACAGGTTTGTTGGGGCAAAAAAATCCTTTTATAGATTGGCTTTATGCGTCTAGCAGTCTTTTAAGTCGATCGACAATGTCTTTTAAAAAACCAGATTTTAATATTACGTCTATTGAAGGTGTTAAGGTAGAAGAAAAAATTATTATCGATAAAACATTTGGTAATCTTTTACATTTTGAAAAAATTTATGATGAAGAACAAAAGGAACAAAGGCCATGTGTGTTGGTTGTGGCACCAATGTCTGGTCATTTTTCAACCCTTGTAAGGGACACGATTGAAACACTTTTGCAGGATATGGATGTGTTTGTAACAGATTGGAAGGATGTAAAGCATATTTCTTTAGAAAAAGGAAAATTTTCCCTTAATATGTATATATCTTACATTATTGAATTTATAGAATTTTTAAGAAAGTATGATTCTTTACATGTTATGGCAATTTGCCAACCTGCTGTTCCTGTACTTGGGGCGGTTTCTCTTTTAAGTGAAAATGCGAATCAATTTTCTCCAGATTCTATGATTTTAATGGGGGGGCCAATTGACACAAGAATAAATCCTGGAAAGGTTAATTTATTTTCTAACGAGCATGATGAAAACTTTATTGAAAGTTTAATGGTGTCAATGGTTCCAGCTCAATATGAGGGTAGGGGGCGGCGCGTCTTACCAGGATTCACCATGCTTTCTGGCTTTATGGCATTAAATCCAGATCGTCATCAAGAAGCGTTAAAGAAGTTTTATCAGCACCTTGTTGTGGGGGATATGGAATCAGCAGAAAAACATGAGATATTTTATAATGAATATCGCTCAGTTATGGATTTGGATGCCGCTTACTTTTTAGATACATATAAAGCCGTTTTTAGAGATTATTCATTGCCAAATGGTACCTTTGCTTATGGTGATTATGTAGCCAATCCAAAATCGATAAAAAATACAGCACTTTTAACCATAGAAGGGGAGTTGGACGATATTTCCCCTGTTGGGCAAACAAAAGCAGCGCATGATCTTTGTATCCATATTCCAGCCCATAAAAAACACCATCACTTACAATTAGGTGTTGGACATTATGGTATTTTTAATGGAAGACGATGGAGAACAGAGATTTACCCTGTGATTAAGCGTTTTATTTATGAAAAAGGTAAAAAATAGATTTTTTCATATTGATTAGCTTTTCGTTGGATTGTGAATTTTAAAGTATATATCCAGAACCCTCATTGGGTATAAAGTTTTTCTTACATACTATGTCTAACTTATGCTAAACTGGCTTAAATTCTTTGAACTATAAGAGATTTTATGGCTATACAAAACACGTCTGATATTAAACCGGTCAACATTGAAGAAGAAATGAAAAAATCCTATCTGGATTATGCGATGAGCGTTATCGTTTCGCGTGCTCTTCCAGATGTAAGGGATGGTTTAAAACCTGTTCACAGGCGTGTTCTTTACGCTATGAAGCAAGGTGGAAACGATTCTAATAAGCCTCATAGAAAATCTGCAAACGTTGTGGGGCGTGTAATCGGGGATTATCACCCGCACGGTGACATGGCTATTTATGACGCGTTGGTTCGTTTAGCGCAAGACTTTAGTTTGCGCGTACCGCTTATTGATGGGCAAGGTAACTTTGGATCGTTAGACGGTGACCCTGCTGCAGCCATGCGTTATACAGAATGTCGTTTGGCAAAAATATCGAACGAATTATTGGATGATTTGGATAAAGAAACCGTTGATTTTAAAGCTAACTATGATGACAGGCTTTTAGAACCAACTGTTTTACCATCTAAAGTGCCAAATTTACTTGTCAATGGAACAAGTGGTATTGCTGTTGGTATGGCATCTAACATTCCGTCTCATAATTTGGGCGAAGTAATTGACGCAGCTTGCGCTTTGGTTGATAATCCTGATCTTACAATTAAAGATTTAATGCAGTATATTCCAGGCCCTGATTTTCCAACGGGGGGGATTATTGTTGGTCGTCGTGGGATTCATGACGCGTATCATACAGGGCGTGGATCGGTTATTATTCGTTCAAAAACAGAGATTGAAGAATTTAAAAATGATCGTCAAGCCATTGTGGTTACAGAAATTCCGTACCAAGTCAATAAAGCCAGAATGGTTGAACGCATTGCAGAATTAGTCCGGGATAAAACAATTGAAGGCATCTCAGATCTTAGGGATGAATCAAACAGAAAAGGAATTCGTGTTGTTATTGAAGTTAAAAAGGACGCCCATGCAGAGGTTGTTTTAAATCAACTTTATAAACATACACAGCTTCAAACAAGCTTTGGGTGCAATATGTTGGCGCTTGTTCACGGGCGGCCAGAACAACTTAACTTAAAAGATTTTTTAACCAATTTTAATGCCTTCCGCGAGGAAGTAATTATTAAAAGAACCCGTTTTGAACTTGCCCGTGCAAGAGAAAAAGCGCATGTGTTGCTTGGGTTTGCTGTTGCTGTATCGAACCTTGATCCGATTATTGAATTGATCCGAAAATCAATGGACAGACAAGACGCAAGAGAACAATTAATGGCAAGAACATGGGAAGCATCTGCTATTGCGCCAATGATTTCTTTAATTGAAGCAACGCCTAATGCGGAACATTTTGCAAAAAATTATGCCCTTACAGAAGTGCAAGCGAATGCGATTTTGGATTTAAGATTACACCGTTTAACAGGTATGGAACGGGATAAAATTTTAACAGATCTTCAAAATGTAGCGGATCAAATTAAGGAATATTTGGATATTTTAAAATCCCGTGCGCGTGTTCTTGAAATTTTAAAGAATGAACTTTTAGAAGTGAAAGAAAAGTTTAGCACACCAAGAAGAACTGAAATTGAAGATGGCACGTCTGATGTGGATATTGAAGACCTCATTCAAAAAGAAGATATGGTCGTAACAGTCAGTCAAGATGGTTATATTAAGCGTGTTCCGCTTTCGACCTACCGTGCACAAAGGCGCGGTGGAAAAGGTAGAACCGGTATGAACACAAAAAATGAAGACGTTGTATCTGATATTTTTGTGGCCAACACACACAGTGCCGTATTGTTTTTTACAACCAATGGTCGTGTATTTTCAAGCAAAGTTTACAAACTTCCTTTAGCAACACCGCAATCAAAGGGTAGGGCGATTATTAATTTACTAAAACTTGAACAAGACGAAAAAATTGCAACAGTTTTGGTATTGAATGAGGAAAGCGAAAAAGAGCAATTCCTTGTTTTTGCAACTTCTTTTGGAAACGTTCGCCGTAATAAACTAGAAGATTTTTCAAAGATAAGATCAAACGGTCTTAAAGCAATTAGACTTGATGATGGCGAAAATCTGATTGGTGTTAAGGTTGCAACCGCAGAAGATGATGTAATGTTGTTTACCAAAGGGGGAATTTGTAACCGCTTTAATTTAGATGGTAACATTCGCGTTTTTGCAGGCAGAGATTCTAATGGTGTTCGCGGTATTAAACTGGATTCTAAGGACGAAGTTGTATCTTTAATGATTTTAAGAAGTGTTGATGCAACACCAGAGGAACGTTCAGCTTATATCAAAATGGCCAATAAACTGAGTAACGATGGTTTAGAAGACACACAAATTCAAGACGATCAAGAAGACGACGCAACAACGTTAGAGCTTTCTAAAGAACGCTTTGAGGAGCTGATGGCATCTGAACAGTTTATTTTAACCATCACAGAAAATGGATATGGTAAACGCAGCAGCAGTTATGGCTATAGAACGTCCAACCGCGGTACACAAGGGTATAAATCTATTGTTGTTAACCAAAGAAATGGTGGTGTTGTCGGATCCTTTACAGTTACTGAATTTGATGAAATTATGCTTGTTACAAATGGTGGACAACTTATTCGTTGCCCTGTTAAAGACATCCGTGTAGTAGGCAGAACTTCCCAAGGTGTGATTGTCTTTAGAGTAGGCAGTAATGAAAAAGTTGTATCTGTCAGCCATATTCCAGGTTCAGAAGAAGACATGATGATGGAAGTAGATGTGATTGATGGAGAAGAGGTAGTTGGTAATGATGGTGAAGTGGGAGTTGATGCATCATAAAAAGGAAGAACAATTTAAAATAATGACACTCGCGACTTCAGCTTTTTTAGCTGCTTGTAGTAGTACAGAAAACGTATCCAAAACGCATGACATATTTGGTAATCTCATGTCTACATGCGATAAAATGATGCCAACTTCTCGAAAAGAAAATACTTCTTATTCAGCGTTTATTACGGGTATTCCTTCTTCTGTTGCGAATGTGATTGTGTTTCATGCTGAAGATAAATGCATAATTGATGAAATGAAAGCCAAAAAAATTCCACTTATAGCGTTTCAATCAGGGTCTTTTAAGAGTGATTTTGACGCCTTTGCAACAGAAAATGGCCTTATAAAAGAAAATTCTTATAAAGCACACATAATGACAGTGGATGATTTGAAGACCTGGCAGGTAAGTAGTCCATTCTGAAAAATACTTACAAATGAATATAGATAAGGATTTTCAAGTGGTTTTATGGTAAAATAAATGCAGGAAATGGGAGTATTTCCCTTTAAAAAGTTGTAAATTTTTATGTCAAAAATATCAAAAACCGATCATCAT
>JAGOTX010000135.1 GCA_018061565.1 Pseudomonadota bacterium | reverse complement strand
AATATCCCCTAGAGGAAGCAATCGCTGCTTTTGAAAAAGGTTCTAAACTTAAAACAATTTGTGAAGAAAAACTTAAACAAGCACAGTTTAAAATTGAACAAATCGTCAGCAAAAATGGTGTTATTGAAACCGCTTCATGCGATTTTAATTAGTCCTTCCAAAAGGATGGCATAAACAAAATTAAAAACGTTAAAAGCTCTAAACGGCCGCAAATCATGCCAAGCATAAGAATGTATTTAGACATCATATAAGATAGAGGCGTAATTCCTACCCCTCTATCTGCAAGGCTACCAAGTCCTGTTCCAACATTTCCAAGAACAGAACCAGCGGATGCAATGGCTGCAAAAAAATCTAAACCACAGGCACTTAAAAGAACCGTTAACACAACAATCATCAAAATATACAGTGTAATCAAGGTAAAAACAGAAAAAGCAACCGCATCTGTAATTTTATGCCCTTGAAACTTTGGAACAAGAACACTGTTTGGGCGCCTTAATTGGCGCATATGGGTTGCTGCAAACGTCATTAAAACTTGTAGACGAAATATTTTAATACCACCCGTTGTAGAGCCTGTACACCCACCAATACAACTTAAAAAGAAAAAGATTGCAAAGGGAAACGGTGTCCAAGTAAAAGAAGTATTCGTGTATCCAGATGTCGTAAGGCAAGATATAACATTAAATATTCCCGTTCTAAGGGCGTTTAAAAACGTTAATTTTTCACAAAAGAAAAACCAAAAAACAACAATAATGCTAAAGAACAAAAGCATTTTTAGATATAAAAAGAACTGTTCTTCACGCTTTATAATGCGCCAATCATCATAAAACATTCGAATAAACAACATTAATGTTGTGCCCCCAATAATCATGAAAAAGCAACAAATCAATTCAAGCGTAAAACTATTAAAATGAAGAACTGAATCGCTATAATTTGAGGCACCACCCGTTGAAATCGTTCCCATTGCATGACACAGAGCATCAAAAAAAGACATGCCAAAACTGTAATAAAGAACACCGCATATAAATGTAAAAAAGATATAACAAATCAAAAGTGACGCCGCTATTTGGGATATTTTAGGCAATATTTTTTCATAGCGATCAGAAAATTCACTTCTAAAAAGTTGCATTCCCCCAAGCCTTAAAGCCGGAAAAAAGCTCATTGCAATCACAATAATACCAATTCCGCCAAGCCACTGCAAAATTGAACGCCATAAAAGAATGGACATCGGCAGTTGTTCAATCTTTTTTAAAATCGTTGCACCCGTTGTCGTTAAGGATGAAACAGATTCAAAACACGCATCCACAAAGGATATTTCAGGAATATTAACATATAACGGAATGGATGAAAAAAGCGATAGAATAATCCAAACAAACGTTGTAATTAAAAACGCTTCTCGTTGTTCTAATACCATTTTCTCATTCGATCGATTCGCTAAAATAAGACTGCTGCCCACAACAAAGCAAAGACAAAAGCCAATATAAAAACCATGCGTTTGATCTTGTTTAAAAAACCAAACATCAAAAAGGGGGGGAATAAGCATAATAAATGCTAATGCAAAAAGCAAAAAGCCATTGATATAACAAATTGCACGCCAGTTAATTGAACCCATTATAATCTCTTACAATCCTATTGCTGAAAGTTGAACACCAAAATAGGGTTCATTTTTATGTGTTTTACGACGATAACTAAAAAAAAGGTCCTCATTTGAATACGTATCTTTAAAAGAAGATGCTATATGCCCAATGCCTTTTTGTTCTAATCTTTTTCGAACATAAGAAACAAGGTCAAAAAAATTCCTATTATTAGACTGTATCAAATAATCATCCACTAAAAAAGGTGTGTTTTCATTTAAGAACTGAATAAAATCTTCTCTAACTTCAAAATGATCCACAGCTAAACAAGGCCCAATTGCAGACCGAATATCATGAAGGCTTGCCCCCTTTTGAACCATTAAATCAACAGTACTTTCTATAATACCAGAAATGGCCCCTTTCCACCCTGCATGAATGGCTGCAATCATATTGCTTTTGGGGTCGAACATTAAAATAGGGCAACAATCTGCGGTTAAAACACCTAAAATAAAACCTTTTTTGTTCGTTACAAGCGCATCACATGAAGGCAGGGGGGGGGTAAAAACATCATCCACCCAAATGGCTTTATTAGAATGTTCTTGAACACCTAAAATAAGTTTTAAATCATTTTTATTATAATGAGAATATTTATTTTTAAAATAATTTAAAATTAACTGTCTATTTTCTTCAACAATTTGAGTGTCATCTCCTTTATTGTTACCACAATTTAAACTATGGAAATACCCCCCCCCTACCCCGCCTTGTCGTGTAAAAAAACCGTGTGAACAGTTCAGAGAGTCATTTATAATGGGATTAATCATTTGTTGAAGCATACATCACCTTAAAAAGTTCCCCCATATGGGATGAGGATGTTAACCGTGCACACGCACTTAAAAGATTCATTCGTTGATGAGAATTTGCATTTTTTAAAAGTTGGTTCAATCGCTCTTCAATACCCATCATTTCTAAAAATTCCTTTTGTGACGAAAATATAATATTTGAAAAAACAGGTTCTAA
>JAGOTX010000050.1 GCA_018061565.1 Pseudomonadota bacterium | reverse complement strand
AGATTAGAGTAGGGAATAATAACGCCTTGTTTTCCTGTGAGTCCTCGGCGTTTACAAAGTTTATAGAACCCTTCAACTTTTGCATAAACTCCACCCACGGCTTGAACTTGTCCAAATTGATTCATAGACCCTGTGATGGCAATGTCTTGTCGAATAGGCCACCTTGCAAAGGAGGATAAAATTGCCATCAGCTCTGCAACAGATGCGCTATCGCCATCGACTTCGCCATATGCTTGTTCAAATGTTAATGAGCACCCAAAACACAAAGGAAAATTTTGTGCAAAAAGACCATTTAAAAAACCTTCTAAAATAAAGGCCCCTTTTTGTTGAATGGCGCCACCCATTTCTGTCATGCGTTCAATATTAATAATGCCTTTATCGCTCATATAGGTTTGTGCTGTAATGCGTGAGGGCATTCCAAATTCATGATCTGCAATGCTAATAACTGTAAGGCCATTAATTTGGCCAATTTTTTCGCCCTCTGTATCGATTAGAATTAAGTTTTGATCAATATCTAAAAAGCTTTTTTCTTCATAGCGACAGTGGCGTTTTGTTCTTAAATTAAGGGCTTCTTCAACGCTTTCTTCATCAATAATACTTTTATCTCCTTTTAAAACGTGGGCTTGGTCTACATGATCCAGTATAATTTCAAATTGGGCACTTAAGCGTTTTTTATTTTCCGTTAAGCGAGATGAAAGATTCAGCAGTTTTTTAATAGCGCCCTTTGTGATAGACGTTTTTAATTTATTTTTTATATAGACTGATATTAAATTGCTATAGGCTTTGATGTTTTCTTCCGTTGTTTCCATATCAGAATCAATTTCTGCTTTGATTTTAAAATAAGATTCTAAGTCTGGGTCTGCATATAAAAAATTATAGTAGATAAAAGGAGATGTAATTAGAAAGACTTGAATATCAAGAGCGATTGATTTTGGTTCTGGAGCATCTAAAATGGGCAGCGTATTTTCACGGTGTTTTTCAAATATGCGAATTCTTTTATCACGAAGCGCTGATTTTAAAGCATTCCAAAGATCTGGATCTTTTAAAATAGCGTCAACCCGAAGAACTAAAAATCCACCATTAGCAAGATGAAGGGCTCCAGGTTTGATCATTGAAAAGTTTGTTTCAACAACACCTTGTAGGGGATTTGTCATATATTGAATTGTGCCAAAAATCGTGTCAAACGTTGGATTGGCTTCTAAAAACACGCGCGGATGTTTGACACCTGTGTTGTCAACCAAAACATTAATTGTGTAACGATCGTTTAGTTCTTTAGAGGATTTTGGACTGCCTAAGTCTTCCATATTTAAAAAAAGATCAATATTGTTTAAAATATCCTCCTCTAAGAGGTCAATCCAATCATTGAGGTATTCTTGAAATTTCTTTTTAAATCGATCAAAAAGGGGTTGAAAGGCTTTTTTTAAATTTTGATATCTAAATTCGTTAATCGTTCTGTTTAATTCTTGACTGGCAAGACTGGCATCTAATGTGACTTTGCCTAATTTTTCGCGGATAAGGGAAAGGTCTTCAACATGGTTTTTCATATTGTCATCTAAGGGGTCAACGGTGAATCCTTCTGAGGTTTGTTCAATTTTAAAGCCTTTACTTTGGGCAAATTCTGCTAAAGATCTAAAATCATGATCAATATTAAATTGTATTTGTGCGTTTAAAGATTCGATAACCTTAAGGTAAGAACTGCTGTTGAGTAAGCGATTAATAAGAATATTGATTTGAAGAATGAGTTCTAAAAACTTTTTCTTTAAAATAATGCCCATACCATTTGGCAGTTTATAAGGAATAGGTTTGTAGGTTTGTGCAAAATTATTGACATAAACCCAATCATCTGGTGCTTTCATTGATTTGACAGATTGTTCTAAATAGGCAAGTGTAGAGGACATTCTGCCAGAACGGTCTTCACCGATCACGATTACATGAAATTGTTGTTCACGCATTTTAAGAGCAAAGTCCATCGCTTCTTTTGCGCGTTTATGAGAGGATAAATCAAACAGACCAGGGTTTTCTGGTTGATCAAATAGTAAATGTTCATGTTTATATATTTTTGGTTTTGATATATCGCTTTTGATGGTTTTTTCTGGTGATTTTTTATCAAAAATGTTTTTTTGTTTTTTTAAGTCAATATCAAAACGCTTTTTCATGAGCGGTTTACCCTAATTTAAAAAGGAAGCTTTACAATTTTATATTAGGCAGAAAAGATTTAAGAAATTCTTAAATTTTAAAGATATATTTTATAACGTTAATCCGGCTTGTAGGGGCGAATACTCATCACGCAGTATGCCCATTTTTTAGAGCGCCATACCGTAAGATTCTGTTAAGAAAACTGAAGTTTTTTGAAATATTTTTTATTTAACTACATTAATTTACTAATAATTTTAGCAGTGTAGTCAACAAGTGGAATGATTCTTCCATAATTCATACGGGAAGGTCCAACAACTCCAATTGCACCGATGATTTTTTGCTTAGAATTTTGATACGGTGCAATAACCATTGAACACCCAGAATTTGAGAAAAACGAACTTTCAGAACCAATAAAAATTTGTATGCCTTCTGCATTAAGTGTTGAATTTAAAAGGGTTGAAATGGATTCTTTAGCGTCTAGTGCATTAAAAAGGGAGCGAATATTTTCTAAGTCTTGCATTTCTTGAATAGAATTTAAAAGGTTCGATTGGCCCCGTACGATAAGAGATCCTTTATCTTTTATTTCATCGTGCCCTGACCAGACTGCAAGGCCGGCTTCCACAACTTTTGAAGTTAATACATCCAATTGGGATTGATCATTTTGCTTTTGTTGCGTGATAATTTCTAAAACTTCATTTAAGGTTTTTCCAAAAACATATTGATTAAGGTATTGGCTTGCTTTTGAAAGCGTTGCATGAGTTACATGCTCTGGAATATGAATGATTCTGTTTTCAATCATCTCGTTTTGATCAACGAGAACAACAAGGGCTCTGTCTTTTGAAAGGTAAACAAATTCAATGTGGCTCAGTGTCGCATCTGATTTTGGAGACATAACAACGCCTGCACAATGAGCAAGCCCTGATAGCATTTGTGTTGCTTTTTCAAGTAAATCGTCTAAATTTGAGGATGTTCCCTTAAACAAATCATCAATCTGACGTTTTTCAAAGTCTTTAAGGTCCCCAACTTCTAAAAGGCCATTGACAAAATAGCGAAGGCCATGTTCTGTTGGAAGGCGCCCTGCTGAGGTATGAGGTGAATAAAGAAGCCCTGCGTCTTCAAGGTCTGCCATGATATTACGAATGGTGGCAGGCGATAGAGACTGAGAAAGCATGCGAGAAAGCGTTCTTGAACCAACAGGTTCCCCTGTTTCGACATATGCTTCTACAAGGTGTTTAAAAATTTCATTTGAACGATTGTTAATATCACGCTGTGTCATAATTTGAATGAGTATTCATACCTTTTTAACACTACTTTAGCATATCACTTATTAAGGGTCATCTTTTAATTTTATAGTTTGAGTTAGAAGCTATTCTTTTTAGGATTGCTTATATTTTGATTTTAAGTCCCTTTAAAATGGTTTAAAATCCAGATAGCAATATCAGATTTAAATGCTTTATGTTTCGTGAAAAGACCCAACAAGATGCCGCTTTGCTTATTAATAGAAATGATAAAGTCCTTGAAAATTCTTTTAAATCGCACATGCTTTATTATTTTAAAAAGTATGGGATCCATTACAAAGTTCAAATCTTTTTAAGCTTTATATCTATTCTTCTTGCGGCAGCGTCCGTTATTAATGGGGGTTATGCTTTAAAGATGATTATAGAAGAAGGAGTTCAAGAGCATAGTTTTTATACACTTCCACTTTTAAGTTTTATTCTATCCATTATTGTTCTTGCATTTGCAAGTTTTGGTCGTTCTTTTTATGTGTCATGGATTGGTGAACGTTTCACAACAGATTTAAGACAAGATTTATTTAATCATTTGATTCATTTGGATATTAATTTTTTTGAAAGCATGAAAGCTGGAGAAGTTATTGCACGCCTTACAACGGATCTTAATCTTATTCAAATTTTTATAGGTAATTCTATTGGTATTTTGATTCGAAATATCTTTTTATTTATAGGCGCTACAGCGCTTATGATTATAAGTGCTCCGACTCTTTTTATGTTTTCAATTATTGGGATTCTATTTATTGTTGTGCCAATTGTTTTTGTTGGAAAATATATTAAAAAACTAACGGTTGACGTTGCTGAAGAACAATCTAAAACGGTTACCTTGTTAGATGAGGTTTTTAATTCAATCAAAACAGTACAATCCTTTGCAAGGGAAAACTATTTTAAGTCGCTTTTTAGTAAGACCAATCAGCTGAGCTTTAAAATGCAAGAAAAGCGATTAAGAGTGAGGTCCACACTTGTGATGATGGTTATTTTACTTCTGTCATGTTTTGTTGGTACAATTATTTATTTAGGGCTTTTCTATGTTAAAAGTGGCGAGATATCCCAAGGGGACCTTGTTAGTTTTATTTATTTTACAATTATTGTTTCTAGCACGTTTAGTTCTTTTTCTGAGCTTATAACCGATATGCAAAAAGCAGCTTTTGCATTAGACCGCCTTAAAAAAATAGAA
This sequence comes from Pseudomonadota bacterium, assembly GCA_018061565.1. Taxonomy (GTDB): domain Bacteria; phylum Pseudomonadota; class Alphaproteobacteria; order Paracaedibacterales; family UBA11393; genus JAGOTX01. The sequence continues at coordinate 4,919 of JAGOTX010000050.1, read as the reverse complement.
GATCAAACGGCAAGTCTTTTTGAGCTTCCTGTTTGTAAGGCGCTTCCATCTCCCTTTCGTGGGATTGTTGCGATCCATAATGTTTCTTTTGCGTATCCATCGAATCCTGATAATAAGGTTTTAGATGGTATAACGTTGTCTTTATCTCCGGGTGAAAAATTAGCCATTGTTGGCCCTTCCGGCAGTGGTAAGAGTACTTTATTGTCGCTCCTTTTGCGCTTTTATGACCCCCAATCGGGGATGATTTATCTTGATGGTATCAATCTTAAAGAATTATCCCTTCACCAATTAAGGGAATCTGTTGCAATTGTCCCCCAAGAACCGGATATTTTTTCGATCTCTGTTTTTGATAATATTGTTTATGGCTCCCTTAACGCAACACGAGATGACATTGAACAAGCAATATCGGCCTTGCAAATAGATGAAATCGTCAAGAATTTACCCCATGGCTATGATACGCTTGTTGGCAATCGTGGGGTTCGTCTTTCAGGCGGGCAAAAACAACGCATTATTATAGCGCGTGCGCTTCTTAAAAAGCCAAAGCTTTTGCTGTTAGATGAAGCGACAAGTCATTTGGATGCTGTTTCTGAAGACCTTATTCAAAAATGCTTGGGCAAAATGATGAAGACATGTACATCGATTGTTGTGGCTCACCGTCTTTCAACTGTTTTAACGGCCGATCGTATTGCTGTTCTTCATAATGGTAAACTGGACTCTATTGGAACACATGCTGAACTTATTACAGAAGATGGGCTTTATAGAAAGCTTGCATCTTTACAATTTCAAAACTTAGACCGTTAAAGCAGATGATTTTTCATTCGTTGGATACGATTTTGTATGAAAAGTGCCTATCATCAATGGAAGGCGTTGTTCAAAAAATTATAGACCATAAAGAACAAAATCAGATTTGGTTTTTAGAGCATTTATCCGTTTATACAGCTGGTTTAAGTTCCAAGCCAGAAGATCTTATAAACCCACTTTTTCCGGTTGTTCAAACCAATAGGGGGGGGCAATATACTTACCATGGGAAAGGGCAATTGGTTATTTATGTTATGATTTTTTTAAACAAAAAAGATGTAAAGCAATTTATAAACCATTTGGCAGAGTGGGTGCTGCGGTCTTTAAAAGAAGTAGAACTTAACGCGTATTTTGATGCTGATAAGGTGGGGATTTTTATTCGTAAAGAAGGGGCAATAAAAAAAATAGCCTCCATCGGTATGCGTTTTAAAAAATGGGTTAGTTTTCATGGAATAGCCATAAATATTAATCCAACGCTTTCTGATTTTAAGGGGATTGTTCCATGCGGTTTAAAGGATGTTGAGATGACGTCACTTTTTGATTTAGGGCTAACAATAAACCGTTTTGAATTTGAAGATATTTTAAAAAAAACGTGGATTGATTTTTAAAAAACCCCCAAATATTTGAGGGTTTTTTAAAAATAAAATCTATTTGCAGCAGTTTCTATTATGGGCCCCTGCCTGTGCAGGGGTGACAATGAGGTTAGGATTTTAAGATAAAAATTTATTTTGCAGCAGTTTTTATTATGCAATGCAAAGTTTATCGCCATCTTTATGGTCACCATAACCAACGGCGTGGCGTTTTTCATTAATGGTTAAAAAGCTTACTTCTGCAATTTTTGCCCAAGAAGATTCACGCCTTAAACTTAATGCGGGGATGCGGTCAGCGTCGTAAGCGATATGAAGAGCTTGATTAAAATGAGGGCAAAGCCATTTATTCAATTCACCGACGATAAGGTCTATGAGGGGTAGAATCGTATCTTCCCACAAGTGGTAACGTGCTTCCTTATAATTGGCAAAGGTTGCATCGCCCGGAACGCCAACAAGCATAGGCGGCACACCAAAGGCTTGTGCAATTTCACGCGATGATAAGTTTTTACCGTCTATATAATCTAAATCTTTAAGGTTGAGCCCCATTTCCTTCCATTCAAAGTCGCCTTCTAAAAATAAAACACGCCCAGCATTAGATGCCCCTTCATACGCTTCTTTTAAATCTTTTGAAAGGGATTCCCTTTGTCTGTCTGACAAAACTGAGCCATACTCACTAGGTTTTACAACGAATGCACCACTGGGGCGCCCGCCATTTTGAAGAAGGGCGAGGTTATGATCGCCCACAGCGTTATGTTGATCAATCGCTTTAAGTGCTGCTTGAAGAGGGGCCATGCCATACCAATCATCCAACGGATTAAAGAATTTAATATGCAAGATTTGGCATTGACCCGTTAAAGGGTCCAGCGGAAAGGTATATTTTTTGTTCCCCATTTCATAAACATACCCATAAGGGATGGATGAATCCCCTTTTAATATCGTCATACGATCAGGTCTTAAGAGATGAAGTTCTAAAGGCAAATTGTTATCTGAGAGTGTTTTTAAAATGTAGGCATTTCCATTAATTAAAAGGTGTGAAACTAATTCTTCCCGAAAGCTTGAATCGGCTTGTTTTAAATTAGGGGTTTTTAAAAGATTAAGAAGAGGGTGGTTTTCAAGTTCATGGTTTTTGGTGTATAAAAGCCAGGGAATGCTGGCAAGTCCGCGTGCAATAAGCTGAATAGAGCGATACGCAATAACATTTTTGACATACCCTTGTTTGGCCAGCTGATCATAACTGGCTGATGTTTTAAAACAGTGCCAGGCAGATGCAAAAGATGTTTTTAAATTTTTGACATCAAAAGATTTAAGATTTTTCTTTGAGGTAAAAGCCTTTAAGCTTAATATTTTTTGAAAAACTGACATAAAACGTTACTCCTTGTTTAAAATGATCCAAATGACTTGGATGCTTTGTCTGATTCATCCTATAACGCTTTATTGATTGAATTCTAGACTTTAAAAACTCCCATAAAATTTTAGTAAAATTAAATAAATTTGATTGTAAAGAAAATTAAAACAGTAATTTTTTTGTATGATTTTTAAAATTAAAAAAAACATTCTAAACAACAGGGGGGGAGGGGGGGTATGGTTACCATGTTTTACCATACTTTTAAAATAGGGTTTGATTCGCAGACTAAAAGCAATTCTGTAACAGCCCAAACAAGCGCATCTAACCGATCAGGAGATTTGGACACTCTAACCGGACTATAAGAACACAATTGCTCTTCTAATTCTAAAAGCGGCTTAATGTGAAAAACCCTATTTTGTTCATAAAGAGCCGCAATCGGTTCTGCCCTTATGATTTTGCCCCGCGTTGCACGAACGGATTTATAAGAAATATTGGAATCAATGCTTTTAACAATCCGTTCAACCATGTCGCCCCCTTTATTAACTTCTGCAACAAGGCGGTCAGCTTCATGTTCTCTATACGCTTTAACAGCGCGCGTTCCCCAATCAAAAGGTGAAAGCTTGCCAGATAAATCATCCAATATAAAAACAGCATTATCCTCACTTAAGCCTGCTACAATAATACCTGTTTCATCGCTCTTTTCATGGTGTGTTGCAGCAGGATCTACAGCTATAACAACACGTTTAAAGGAAACCGTTGGTAATTGATACCGAATCATTGACCTTTTCCAAAGGGCATTGTCATCCTCAATCAATAATTGGCCGTAAAGTTCTTGAGAACCAAGGGATGTTGATTCAAACTGCTTGATAATTTGATGAACATAAAATGGGGAAAGATTGGCTTGATTATCAAACGTTGTACCCCGCGTTATAACGGCTAAAGGGTCGTTTACAAGTTTTTGTATTAAAGGCGTTGGCTTTGGCGTTGTTGTTATAATGCACCTTGGGTTATCCCCAAGGCGAAGCCCCAACATGAGCTGATTCCAGGTGTTTTCTGCTTGCTTAAATTTAGCGAGTTCATCCACCCAGGCTGCATCAAACTGAGGTCCCCTTAATTTTTCAGGAGTTGTTGCGCCAATCACATACCCAACTGCACCATTGGGCCAATGAAGAGTGTTTGTGTGACTTAAAAAAACGGGCCTATTTTTTAAAGGGGTAACCGACTGAATGCCACTTTCACCCTTAATCATAACATTAATCACCTCTGAAATGCTGCCCCCAATCAATGCAATGCGTTTGGCTTTTTTTGTTTCAACAAGGTAACGAATTGTCTCTGCACCCGTTCTGGTTTTACCAAATCCGCGACCGGCTAAAATAAGCCAGGTTGTCCAATCTCCTTTTGGAAAGCGTTGGTTTTTACGCGCAAGTTTTTTCCAATTATAAAGATCTTTTTCTTTTTTACGGCGCTTTTGTTCTGCTTTTAAAAAATCGATGGCCCTTTTAAGCATTATTTTTACTCTCTAAACGTTGGATCATATTGGTTAGTTCTTCATCTGTTATGCTTTTTAAGTCAAAATCTTTTTGCTTATTAAAACACCCTTTTAATTTTGCAATATACATGAGAACTTGAGCTGCATATTTAAAATCAGAATCTTGTTTTAAAGTTTCATAAAGCTCTGCTAGCTCATTTACAATGTGGTTAAAGTCCATCCATAATCCTTTTATTAATTCAACTATTGATAAGTTAAACAAAAGAGATAATAAAATTGAATGCTTTTAAAACGCCTAGGCGTTTTAAAAGTTTGGCGCTTAAAGCTATAGTTCACGCATTTTAATGTGATTAAAGTTGGAAGTGAATTTCTTCTATTTTTTTCTGGGAAAAAATGTTTTTCTTAACTTTTTGTTAAGCTTTCATGTGATACTCTAATAATAGAACGATGAGGTTTTAAGTAAAATTAAAGTCGCTAAAAATTCCGTTTTAGAGGGCCGCAATAGGCGGGGAGGAATTAATCGCGATTCCTTGGCCATAGTCATACCAGAGGATAAATAGACTCTGGAACAATGCCCTTCGAACCTACTTTGGGTAGAAACAAACCTTGTATACAGGTGAGAGTCTACTTGATTTGCCAAATGGCTTCAACCCATTTGGTTGGCACCGCTGTCTCTTTTTTAAAAAAAGATGAACAC
>JAGOTX010000049.1 GCA_018061565.1 Pseudomonadota bacterium | reverse complement strand
CAGGATTTATACTCAAGTTAAAAATGGGTATAAGCATTCAATTCAGTTTTATTTCGTTAAAGTCAAATCATGTCTTCTTTTGGTATATATATTCATTGGCCTTTTTGTGAATCTAAATGTCCTTACTGTGATTTTAATAGCCACGTTCAACGTTCTATTGATGAAGAAGAATGGAAGGATGCCATTATTAGTGAGCTATTATTTTATAAAGACTTTGTCAAAGACTTTTCTCTTAAAAGCATTTTTTTTGGAGGGGGAACACCGTCCTTAATGGACCCAAAAACAGTTCATTCAATTATCGATACAGTTTTTAAAACGTTTGGCATTGAGCAAGAGAATCAGATTGAAATTACATTAGAAGCGAATCCCCATTCTGTTGAAGCGGATAAGTTTTTAAATTTTAAAAAAGCAGGGGTTAATAGAATTTCTGTTGGTATTCAGTCTTTTAATGACGATGCGTTAAAATTTTTAGGACGAAAACATTCAAAAGAGGAGGCCTTAAAAGCTTTGGATATTGCTTTTAATGTTTTTAATAACGTTTCTTTTGACCTTATTTATGCAAGGCCGAGTCAAACCCTTAAACAGTGGGAGGAAGAACTTTTATTTGCGCTTTCTTTTCAAAGTCACCATTTATCTGTTTATCAGTTAACGATTGAAGAGGGGACGCCTTTTTTTAAGCAATACATGCGAAAAGAATGGGATATCCCTTTGTCACAAGAAGCTGAATCGCTGTATTTGTTAACACAAAACATTATGAATGCGCACAATATGCCAGCGTATGAAGTGTCAAATCATGCAAAAGCGGGGTTTGAATGCCAACATAATCTTATTTATTGGCGTTATCATCCCTTTTTAGGAATTGGCCCAGGCGCCCATGGGCGACTTTTATGCAATGATTCAATTATTGCCACTCAAAATTTTAAATCCCCCAAAGGTTGGATAAAGGCGGTTCAAAACAACCCTCAAAAAGGGGCTGAAAGTTTATTAACGCTGACAGAAAAAGAGCGGCTTGAAGAGCGCCTTTTAATGGGGCTGAGGTTATTTGAGCCTATATTTTTAACTTTAGAGGAATTAAAGTATATCAAACAATCTGAAGCGTTTAATTTAGCAAAACATGGTTTTTTAAATATTGAAGAAGAACCTTTTTCACTTCAAATAACACCCAAGGGACGCTTCTTGTTGAATGCTATCTTGCAAAAAATTTTACACTGATGTGAATTTTATGTTTTGTAACAAGGAAAGAATAATATTTATATTTTAATTAATGATGTCTTTAGCAATGTCTATCGATGTATACATCAACTCGTTGGCCAACATATAAATTAATATCCATTGGCATTGCATAGATTATTTCTATAACCCGTGTATCTACAACTTCTCTTGATGTTCCTTGTAAGACGGTTTTGCTTTTTGCAATGGGTTCACAACCAATAAATGTTAATGGAATTGGTTTTTGCGAATAACTACGTTCTATAGCAACGGCTGCAGCGTTTTTATTAAAATCAGCAATATCGTTTTCATCAATATACACTCTGATATGAAGAGGGAAAACATTTCCCATAACCACAATTGGGTCTGAATTTGATATATATGATCCAAGAGTTGGTGTGATTTTTAATATTTTTCCATCGCAAGGCGCAATGATACGCGTTTGTTCTAATTTTACTTTTGAAATACTGAGTAATTCTATTTGAAGGTTCATTGCAGCAAAAAACTTATCATGTTGAAATTGTCTTTTTCTTTCCTCTTCAAAAGAAATAACATCCTTTTTAAGTTTTTTTGCTCTATTAAGCTGTTCGAGAGATTCTTCATATTGCAATTTTGAAGCATAATATGATGCCTCATTTTGTAAGACTTCATGTTTTAAAACACGATCGTCTAATTGTATGATGATGTCTCCCTTTTTGACGTCGTCACCTTCTTTAAAGTTTATATCAGCAACGATGCCAGGAACATATGATCCTAAATTTAAATTCCTTGTATTACATTCAATAACACCATCACCAGAGATACTATTTGTAAAAGGAGAAGCGAGTGGTATGGATATATTGGAAGATGGAACTGTTCCATCTGTCCCAAATTTAAGTGTAAAAAAGATTGCCAGAATGATAAATACAAAAGCAACTTTTATTGTGATTTTTTCTTTCAAAAAAATAAAAATATCAGATTTTATTAGCTGATATGTAAATGCTCTAAAAGAACATAAATATTTTTTTAGATTGAAATTAATATTTTTCATTTTTCTATCCTTATAATTTTGCCATCATCCATATAAGCAATTCTGTCTGCAAAAGAAACGATCCGTTGATCATGCGTAACAATAACGCATGTTATTTTAAATGCAGTATTTAGTTCTTTCATAAGAGTCATAATTGTATTGCCAACGGAATGGTCAAGAGCGCTTGTTGGTTCGTCACAAATTAAAATTTTTGGTTTGTGAACAAGTGAACGTGCAATTGCAACTCTTTGCTGTTGGCCACCTGATAACGATTGTGGTGGTAGATATTCTTTCCCACTAAGTCCTATTTTTTAAGTATTTTTTCAGCTTCATGCATTGCATGCTGATACTCATTTCCTAAAATAATTAGAGGAAGAGAAACATTTTCAATAACGTTAAGCGTTGGAATAAGATTAAAAGCTTGAAAAATAAAACCGATATTTTTAGCTCTAAATGCTAACATTTCTTCTTTTTTAATTGAAGAAAAGGATAATGAATCAATAAGGCAATCTCCAAAATCGGGTTTAAGTATCCCTGCGATAACAGAAAGTAATGTTGTTTTCCCACATCCAGAAGGGCCCATAATCATTAAAAATTCGCCTTTAGAAATTTCTAAATCAACACCATCAAGTGCTTTTGTGAGTGTTTCCCCACTTTTAAAATGTTTTGAAAGATTTTTACAAGTAATCATGATCTAAATACAACACTTGGATCAATTTTAATAATTTTACGAATACCAAGAAAAGCTGCGATTGATATAATAATAATGACTCCTATTAACGCGCCAAGAAGAATAAAAGGGGTAAACTTAAATGCTAAAACAGTATTGTTCAACATGATAAGGCCAAAAATTACAGTACCACCAATCCCTAATCCAAATCCAGTTATTCCAACTGTTAATGCCTGAAAAATAACCATTTTGATTAATACTTTATTGGATAGCCCCATCGCTTGAAGGGCTGCAAAATATTTTGCATTTTCATGAACAAAGTTAAAAAAGTTTGTGCAACAACAGCTGCACCAACCAAAAAGCCTAAAATAACTGAAATTCCAAAGTTAATTGGAATGCCTGTATTGTCTTTCCAATATTTTAGATTTAAATACTTAAAATCTTCTGTATTTAATGCTTTTAGTCCTGTTTTATCATTGATTTTTTTTATAACTTCATCTGTTTTTTCAGGCTTTGTTTTAATTAATACGTATGTTAAGCCTTTTCTTTTTGGTTGAACATACTCATGAGCTCTAGAGTAGAGCGTATAGATTTGTGGTTGTAAAATAAAGTTTGGCGTTCCTTTAAATGTGCCAATAACAAATGCGCGTCTGTCATTTATTTCTAACATTTATTTCTAAAATATCTCCTATTCTTAAAGGGCGAAAACTTCCCTTACCATCTGAAATTTTTAGTCTTTTTTTTGCTGCAGATTCTTCGACTAAAATGGCATCCCTTTTCCTTAAATTTAATAAAGGAACGGATGTTGTGGATGGTGCTCCAATCATTGTAGTATCATCAAGACCTGTAAGATCAACGCTTACAGTTCTTCCATCTGGAAGCTTTGCTGTTGTCATTGACTTATACATAGGAACGGCCCACTCGACACCTTTTATCCCTTTTATTTTGTTTAAATTAATAAGTCTTATGTGTTTGTTTTCTTCAACAAAATTGACACCTGGATCCATAGCCCAAATATTTGGGGCTGACGTATCTTTAACAAAACTATAAGTTCTTGATAATAAACCTGATAAAATGGAAGGCTGCTGAGTCATAATAACGGATGCAAACGTAACACCTGCAAGCATTGTAATGTATTTTATTCTATCTCCAAAAAGCATTTTCAATGCAATTAAAATCCTAAAAATTTTATTCCAAGGTTATTGTATGGACATTATCTAACTTATTATCTACTGTAACAAGTGTTTCTTCATATGATGGGGGACCAAACATTCCTTTTGCATTATTAGAAAAACCAATAGGGTCTAAGGGGTTACCAAAGGTGCCTTTTTTAACTTTATCAACATTGTCTTTATCGTGGTGAACAAAAATAGCATATGACTTACCATTTTCTAAACCTTTAAGCGTTATTTTCATTTCTTCTTTTTTGGCAGGAAATTTAATATATTTATAAGGCTTTACATCATTTTTTAAATAATTTTCTGGGTTGTCCCAAACTGATATACAAATATTACCATCATCACTTTTAATATTTTTTAATATGAGCGTGAGCGTTGTTTTTTTTGATTCTTCAGATTTTACAGAAGCCGAAAATGTTAAACCGATATTTAGTACTATAAAAAGAAATAACAAAATACGATTTAAATTCATTTTAAATATCATAAAAATAATATGTCTGAGATTTTTCCATACAATTTTAAAAATAGCAATAATGTTTATATAAAGAACAGCGGCTACATATTGTTTTTTCTTTACATAAAATTTTATATTGCAAATAAGTTTTGTTTTCTATAAAATAATAACCAGTTTTGTGGCCTGGCAAATATTAGGGCTGCCTATCCACAACATGATTAACTTTTTAAATAAAGCGAGTGTAAAATGCCCAAGATGAAAACAAAAAGTAGCGCGAAAAAACGCTTTCGCGTGACAGGTTCTGGCCATGTTAAAATGGGCCAAGCCGGTAAGCAACATGGTATGCGCAAGCGTTCCAATAAAATGCTAAGAAATGCGCGTGGTATGGTTCTGTTAAAACCAATGGAAGAAAAGCGCGTAAAGACATATTTTCTTCACATTGATTAAGGAGTAACCAGATGGCACGTGTAAAAAGAGGTGTGACAGCCCGTAAGCGTCACAAAAAGATTTTAAAAATGGCAAAAGGGTACAGAGGTCGCTCTAGTACTTGTTTTAGAGTTGCTGTTGAAAAAGTTGAAAAGGCATTGCAATATGCTTACCGCGATCGTCGCAACAAAAAGCGCGATTTCCGTGGTCTTTGGATTCAACGTATCAATGCTGCAGCACGCACATTAGGTATGAAGTATTCAGAATTGATGAATGGTCTTAAAAAAGCTGGTGTTGAAGTTGATAGAAAAGTCATGGCTGATTTAGCAATGAATCAACCTCAATCGTTTGAGGCTCTTGTTGATCAAGCAAAAAAAGCACTTGCAGCTTAAAGCAAATTAATATGGCGGTAGTAAAATATCGCCATACACAAAAAATTAAAAATATACATTATGATATACAAATTTAAACATATGCTCCTTAAACGAAAACGTTGAAAATAGTCCGTTTTTTGTTTAATTTTTTGTTCGAGATGTTTAAATGTTTGATTCCTTTATTTGTTCCTTAACGTTTGTTGAAGAATATGTTCTTCTCCTTGGTGTGATTATGATTATCATTCCAGGGCTTGTGTTATCAGTTAAAAATCATTTTTTTCAATTTAAAGTATTATCCCGCCTTAAAAGGTGTGTTCGTGATTTAAAAGAATGTAACGAAGCTGAAAGTCATGGCATTCATCCTTTAAAACTTTATTTTGCTTCCATTGGTGGCATGATTGGCCTTGGAAACGTTGTAAGCGTTGTAACTGCTGTAACAGTTGGTGGACCAGGTGCTTTATTTTGGCTATGGGTTGCAGCCTTTTTAGGTATGATTATTAAATATTCTGAAATTTATTTAGGGTTAAAATTTCGCCAAAAAAATAATAGTGGTAGCTATGATGGCGGACCAATGTATTTTTTAAAAGAAGCTTTTAATAATAACTTTATTCCCAAAATTGTGGCACTTTTGTTGTGTTTTTATGCAGTTGAAATTTACCAATTTACAGTTGTTGTTGACACCATTCAAAGATCCTTTGATGTGAATCGATATTTTGCGATTGCTTGTCTTTTGGCCATCGTTATGTGGGCTGCGATTGGTGGTGTCAAAAGGCTTTCCAATATCTGTGTTTTATTGATGCCCCCTTTTGTTATTAGTTATATATTAATGTGTCTTTGGGTGATTTTAGATCATGCGAGCGAAATACCACAGATGTTGTTATCCGTCTTTTATAGTGCTTTTAATGGACATGCCGCAACAGGTGGATTTTTAGGTGCAACCTTTATTATTGCAGCGCAACAAGGTGTTGCACGTGGTATTTATGCAGGTGACATTGGTATTGGGTTTGATTCCATTATTCAATCAGCCTCTAAAACAAAACACCCTGAACGCCAAGCACGAATGGGGATATTTTCGCTGTTAACAGGTGTTATTGTTTGTACAATGACGTTGCTTACAGTATTGCTTTCTGGCCTTTGGAAAGTGAATGGCACTAATATGTTAGCGTCTGAATATATGACAAAAATATTAGGGCAGTATTTCCCCTTTATTAATATCTATATGCTGGTCCTTTTCTTTTTAGCGGCTTTTACAACGCTTTTGGCTTATTATGCAGTAGGTCGTCGTACGGCACGTTTTTTGTCACCAACGCATGGTATAAAAATTTATACAGTTTATGCGATTTTAGCTTTTAGCTTTTTTTCCCATTTTGACCAAACTGTGCCAATGTCGTTAATGGCAATTTGTTCAGTTTTATTGGTCACATTTAATATTGCTGGCATGCTAAAACTACGGCGCCACATTAAATATATATAAAATTTATACTCATTTTTTATAAAATAATGCTAAAAAATCTTCTTGCCTCTTGCAAAGAGATTAAATGACTGGTATACGAAAAGGTACAAGTTTTTTTTAACGTTTAAATTTAAGAGTCGTTTTGTGTCTAAAAGTGTTGTCATTGTTGAGTCTCCATCTAAAATTGCGAGTGTGGGTAAATATTTAGGAAAAGATTTTGATGTCCTTGCAAGTTATGGTCATATAAGGGATTTGCCGTCCAAAACAGGGTCCGTTGATCCACTTAATGATTTTAAAATGATTTGGGACTTTGGCGATAGAGGCGGTAAAAGCCTTGCAGCAATTGAAAAAGCCCTTAAAAATGCAGAAAATCTTTATCTCGCAACCGACCCTGATAGGGAAGGAGAGGCTATTTCTTGGCATGTGATTGATGCTTTAAAAAACACAAATGCCTTAAAGAATAAAAATATTTACCGCATTGTTTTTAATGAAATTACAAAAACAGCCGTTCAAAATGCGATTAAAGCACCACGTGCCATTGATCAATCTTTGGTGGATGCCTATTTAGCCCGTAGAGCCCTTGATTACCTTGTTGGGTTTACCTTATCACCTGTCTTATGGCGTAAACTCCCAGGCGCTCGTTCTGCTGGGCGTGTTCAATCTGTGGCTCTGCGCATTATTGTTGAACGGGAAGAGGAAATTGAAAAATTTAACGTTGAAGAATATTGGACGATTAACGGCCTTTTCTTAAATGGAGATCGTAAAGAATATTCTGCAAAGCTAACGATATTAGAGGGTAAAAAACTTCAAAAGTTTGACATTGCCAATGAACAAATGGCAAAAGATGCTGTTTTGAAGATTAAGCAACAAAAGTACACAATTGACGATATTGAAAAAAAACAAGTAAAGCGTAATCCCACCCCCCCCTTCATTACGTCAACGCTTCAGCAAGAAGCCGCACGAAAACTTGGCTTTAGTGGTAAAAAAACTATGCAGATGGCCCAAAAGTTATATGAAGGAACCTCTATTGATGGGGAAACAACAGGTCTTATAACCTATATGCGTACAGATAGTATTAACCTTTCAAATGAGGCTTTAGAAAATATAAGAGGCTATATTCCAAGTGCATATGGTGAAAAATACCTACCCAAAGAACCGCGTGTTTATAAAAGCAAAGCAAAAAATGCTCAAGAAGCGCACGAAGCAATAAGACCAACAGATATTCGGCGCAGTCCAAAAGACATGGCAAAATTTTTAAGCAATGATGAATTAAAGCTTTACGATTTAATATGGAAAAGGGCTTTAAGTTCGCAAATGGAATCGGCTATTTTTGATCAGGTTGGTGTTGATATCGTATCAAATGATAAAAAAATTAGTTTTAGGGCGACAGGTTCAACCTTGGTTTTTGATGGCTTTTTAAGTGTCTATCAAGAAGGTAAGGACGAAGATTCAGATGATGATCAGCAAAAAAGGCTGCCCCTCTTACAAATGAGTGATGAAGCCCTTTTAAAAGAGGCAACGCCAGACCAACATTTTACACAACCCCCCCCCCGTTTTACCGAAGCAACATTGGTTAAAAAATTGGAAGAGCTTGGCATTGGAAGACCTTCTACATACGTCAGCATTATTCAGGTACTTCAAGATAGAAAATACGTTGTTTTAGAAAAGAAGCAATTTAAACCTGAAGATAGGGGACGCATTGTTACTTCCTTTTTAAAGAATCATTTCAAGCAATATGTTGAATATGACTTTACAGCACAATTGGAAGAACAGTTAGACGATATTTCAGCAGGAACACTCAGCTGGCTTGGCGTTATGGATAAGTTCTGGACGGATTTTTCAAACACCATTGCAAAAGCGACAGAAATTTCAATAGCAAGCGTTATTAGTGAAGTTGAAAAGGATTTAGAACATTACTTATATAAAAACCAAAAGCCTGAAGAACGTATTTGCCCAACATGTAAAAAAGGGGTACTAAATCTTAAACTGTCAAAATTTGGTGCCTTTTTAGGGTGTTCAGATTATCCAGAGTGTAGTTATACAAAACCACTCGTCGAAGCAGATAACCAAACTGAACAGGTTCAAGATTCAGTACAAGGGGTGTTTGAACCAAGATTTATTGGAAAAGCTGAAAGTGGTCAAAGTATATTTTTAAAAAAAGGCCCTTATGGATTTTATATTGAATGGGAAGCTTTAAAGACTGAAAAAAAACCAAAACGCGTATCCATACCTTCAAATCTTTCGATTGATGATATTGATCTTCAAAAAGCACAAAGTTTAGGGGCTTTCCCTAAAAAAATTGGTACACATCCAGAATATGGGGATCTTTTGGTTAATACCGGCCGCTTTGGTCCCTATGTTCAGTCAAAAGCAGGGTTTGTTTCGATTCCAAAGGCGGATGATTACTTAACCTTATCATTTGAACGTGCTGTTGAATTAATTATTCAAAAGGTAGCAAAAGGCCCTTCCAAAAGGGGTGCACCTAAAAAGAAGTCGTAAAAATTTATGATTTTACGCTCGTCGTGCTCGTTTTTTGACTTCATAAATTAACCTTTTGTTAAGATTTGTTTGCTATATTAAAGATGTAAGACGCATTAGGCGGGGAGGGATTGAGTATGATCCCTTGACATTAGCAAGTTAGGAAAGGAATACATCCGAAAGAAATCTTACACACCTGTTAGAATGGAATAGTAAACCTCGATATCAAGGTTATTATATACGTTCATCTTCAAAGCGCAATATACTTTGATAACCGCTGAATAGTACCTTGTTTAAAGGCTACCGAATCACCGGTTGGGTTGCTATTGTTTCGTGGTGGAGGAGGTGGGGGCCGTGATCGATTTGGGTTTCTGTGGGGGCCCCTCAGAACACGAAGAA
>JAGOTX010000048.1 GCA_018061565.1 Pseudomonadota bacterium | reverse complement strand
GTTTGATCTTGGTGTTCGCCCTATGGGGGATTGATCAATATCAATAATTTTATCAATATTTTCTATTCCCTCTAATGCCTTAAAAACTCCTGGGATTTCTCGACTATCATTCAGTTGACGCGACAATGCTTTATAGAGCGTTTCAATTACAAGAGAAGACTTCCCCCCCCCTGATACGCCGGTCACACATGTTAATACGCCAAGCGGAAAATCAACCGAAACATTTTTTAAGTTATTGCAGGTTGCACCTTTAAGCTTTAAAAAAGTTCCTTTTCCTTTTCGTCTTTCTTTTGGAATGGGTATTGATTTTTTACCCGTTAAATAAGCACCTGTTATACTATTATCATTATGCATAATTTCATCTGGAGATCCTTCTGCTATGATGGATCCCCCATGGCGACCAGCCCCTGGCCCCATATCCAAAACATAATCGGCTGCCCTTATCGCATCTTCATCATGTTCTACAACAATAACGCTATTACCAAGTTCTTTTAAATGTTTTAATGTTTCAATTAAACGATCATTATCCCGTTGATGAAGGCCGATGGATGGTTCATCCAACACATAAAGAACCCCTGTAAGACCTGATCCTATTTGGGACGCTAAGCGAATGCGTTGACTTTCACCACCAGAAAGCGTGCCAGAGGATCTTGAAAGCGTTAAATAATCAAGCCCCACATTCACTAAAAATTCTAGTCGACTGTTAATTTCTTTAAGAATCCGTTCTGCAATCTGACGATTAATAACACTTAAGTCTAAAGTTAAAAACCATTGCTTAGCGTCCCCTATTGAAAAATCACAAAGCTCTGAAATATCAAGCCCTGCAACTTTAACACACAAAGCAGAAGCATTAAGACGCTTTCCATGACACATCGAACACTTATGTTCATTTTGAAAACGCTTTAAAAAATCTCTTATCCAATCACTTTCTGTTGACCTAAAACGGCGCATAAGGCTTGGGATCACCCCTTCAAATGGTTTATTGCTAAGGTGTTTTCTAAAACCATCATTAATTTGAATTGGAATCGGTTCATCCGTTCCATAAAGAACAACTTTTTGAAATGTGTTTGACAATTCATGAAAACTATCTGTTACAGATTCATTAAAATGGCGGGCTAATGAATCTAAAATGCCCATATAATAACCTGCTTTTCCATCATCAAATTTAGAACTTTCACTTGTCCAAGGGGCAATAGCACCATCCCTTAGCGATAAATTTTTATTGGGCACAATCAAGTCTTCATCAAATACAATTTCTTTACCCAAACCATCACATTTGGGGCACGCACCAATTGGACTATTAAATGAAAAAAGGCGGGGTTCAATTTCGCTTAGCGTAAAACCTGAAACAGGACATGCAAATTTGGACGAAAAAAGGGTCACTTCTCCCGTTTCATGATTTTGAATTTCGCAAAGGCCATCCGTTAATTTTAAAGCCGTTTCAATAGAATCTGCCAAACGTGACTTAAAATCTAAAAGACCTTCTTTTTCTGGAATACTTAAACGATCCACAACAACTGAGATGGAATGTTTAAAGTTTTTTTTTAAATCTGGCACTTCATCAATATCGTAAATATCCCCATTTACTTTTAAACGCTGATACCCTTGCTTTTTAAGATCTAAAATTTCTTTTTTATATTCGCCTTTTCGCTCCCTTACAATAGGGGCTAACAGTAAAAATTTTGTTTTTTCTGGAAGTATACAGATTTGATCAACCATTTGGGAAACGGTTTGCGCCTTAATCGGAAGGCCCGTTGCAGGCGAATAAGGAATACCGACACGTGCAAATAAAAGCCTTAAATAATCATAAAGCTCTGTAACGGTTCCAACTGTTGAACGCGGATTTTTAGAAGTTGTTTTTTGTTCAATAGAAATCGCAGGACTTAACCCTTCAATAGAATCAACATCTGGCTTTTGCATCAATTCCAAAAACTGACGCGCATAGGAAGATAAACTTTCAACATAGCGTCTTTGCCCTTCTGCATAAAGGGTATCAAATGCTAAAGAAGACTTTCCCGACCCACTAAGCCCTGTTATGACAACCAGCTGATTCTTTGGCAAATCAACATTCACGTTTTTTAAATTGTGCTCTCTTGCACCACGAATAGAAATTGTATTGTGCATTATTGTTAACTCTTTATTTGCCTGTTGTTGTATCATTCCTTTTTTAAAACAAAAGATCAACTGTAAATTAAGTTAAAAAAAGGAGACTTAAAGGCATCTTCTAAAACGAAGCATAACAACACGTAGAATATTCATTATTGGCCTTTTGAAATAAAACATTATCTGATAGAATATTAAAAAACACTTAATAAAAACGTAATTTTTTTTAAAAAAAGACTCATTTTTGAAACTTTTTATGTTGAGCAAACGTTGCAGCATTTTTATCATATAAGGTAGAGGTTTTATACTTTAATTTAAGAGCATAAAATAATGATTCAAAAAATATTACAGACCATTTTTATTACTTTCTTTGCTTTGAATAGCACCTATAGTGACATGAATCTTTCAAATACTGATGTTGTTGATTCTTTAACCAATCCATTCAATCAAGATTCTGAGCCTAATAAAATGGATTCAATCACAACAAAAGCGAGTATACATGCTCAGCACCTTGCGTTTGTACCAGAGGTTGTTTTTGGTGATTTAAAAAATGCAAAGCTTAAGATAACAATTTATAGTGCGCCAACATGCACACATTGCGCCGAATACCATAAAAAAGACTTACCCGCGGTTTTTGAACTTGTTAAAAATAAACCGGTTGTTATTGTTATGCGAACCTTTATTGCGAACCTGCCTTGGGACTTAGCAGCCGCTAAAATTACATGGGTATATGGCAAAGAAAAACAGCACGAAATAATGGAAGCATTTCTTAAAAATCAAGACAAGTGGCTTATTCCTTCTGCTTTTAATAAACATAATGATGCAGAAAAAAAGAAATACGCAGACCTTGTTCAAAAAACATTAAATGAGGTTTCTTTAAAAGTGAACATCTCTGTGGATGAAATAAAGAAAAAATTATCCATTAATGACGATGATGTTTGTGCCCTTCTTAAACTTTTTGCTATAAGTGATTTAAATATCAATATTGATCTTTTAGAAAAAGTTTTAAAAGATGATAAACTTCAACGAGACCTTTTGTTAATGACGCTTAAAGCAAAGGATGATCAAGGCAAACTTTTAACATTTACACCCGCTATTTATGTTCAAAAGCACCCCAATCAATCAGAAGAGCAAGGCCACCTTCAAAAGGATAATTTAATAGCAGAACAAATCAATAAGCTTTTAGATGAAGCGTTGACAGAACCCCCCAATGGTTAATCGTTCTCTTTTTAAAAGAACAGGTATTTTGTTTTTTAAAAACCTTAAAAAGAGTGTATTTAGCGTTATTGTTTTGGTATTGACAGTTATTTTTGTATTCTCGCTACAAACGGCACACCTTAAAAACCAAGACAGTATTATCTTAACCATTCTCATGGTTTTACCATCCTTACTCTTTATTCAAGAAATTAATAAAAGCGTATCAAATGATCTATCATCTGGAATTATTGAACAATGGATTGGAAATAATCACACCATAACAAGCTATTTTCTTTTAAAAATTGTGAGCTTTATGGTTCTTCTTATTTTTCCATATTTATTGATTTCATCCTTTTTCATTGTACAATTTACCCAAACAATGAGTGCCTTTTTTTATATTTTAGGGTGTTTGTTTCTGCTCTCATTGAACTTAACGTTTTTTTCTTGTACGTTAAGCTTTTCAAAAACATCCCACTATATAACGGGCATTTTACTGATGACGATTCAGGTTCCCCTCATGCTTGCAACTTTGAATGGATTTTCAACACATTCCTATATATTTCCAATTACATTATCTATTGGGGCCTTGCTTATGGCGGTATCGTTTTTATTTATAATGCCAAAAATTATTCAACAATCAATTTTTTAACGTTTTTTGCAGTTCATAAATTTTAGCATATTTTAAAAAGCCATAATAAGCGGCATTAACAGAATAAATAAAACCGTTCAATCCATCTAAAAAATGGCGTCTTAAAAAATAATATTTTAAAAAGTCTAAAGGCATTTTAAACGCCAATTTTAAAGCGCCAACGCGTTCGCCTTTTTCAAAGTTTTCTTCGGCACTAAGACTTGAATATTCATTTTGCTTTTGCATTTGAAAAGTAATTGAATCAGTTCCATAGTCAACAAAAACGCCTTTTCCATTTTTAACAACACCTTTTATTTTCATGCCTTCATGCACTTTATTGGAAATGTCGTAACTTCCCTTTTCTTTTTTAAAGAACCTTAAATTTCTGACATATTTAATAAAGCGATGTGGCTTTTTGCCCAAATAATAAAATTGACGTGTGGAATTAATACCATCACAATCATCATTCTTAATAGTTTCTTTAATTTCATCACGCATTTCATCGGACATTGCTTCATCAGCATCTAAGTTTAAGACCCATTTGGATGAACAAAGGGAAAGCGCATACGCTTTTTGTTTGGCATATCCTTGCCATTCATGGTAATAAATTTTGACATTCGAATATGTTTTAGCAATGTCTAATGTTTTATCCTCACTTCCAGAATCAACAAGAATTACTTCCTTAAAATCTTTTACGTTTTCAAGCAGACGTTTAATATGTTTTTCTTCATTCTTACAAACCACATAAACGCTGGCGTCAATTACTGTGTTTGCATATGAATAACTTAAAACAACACATAAAATAAAAAATGATTTAAACATATAAGAAAATGCCTTCCAAAGTGGTTTTATACAATCTATTCGCTTTATAGATAAAAATAAAGTCATATTTCATTTTTGAATGATTCAACTTCTTTTGCAACGTGATATAAAAAGTGGTATGATCATCCATACATTATTGATATTTAGGTACATATGACAAAAGCTGAGCTTCAACAAGATCATGAAATTGAACAACAAGCAGTTTATAATGCTGACTCCATTAAAGTATTAAAAGGACTTGACGCTGTTCGTAAACGCCCAGGTATGTACATTGGTGATACGGACGATGGTACAGGGCTTCATCATATGGTTTATGAAGTTGTTGACAATGCGATTGATGAATCTTTAGCCGGGCACTGCGACCTTGTAACTGTAACGCTTCACGAAGATGGATCCGTATCTGTTGAAGATAATGGACGTGGTATTCCTGTTGACATCCATGAAGAAATGGGTGTTTCAGCAGCTGAAGTCATTATGACACAGCTTCACGCAGGTGGTAAGTTTGACCAAAACTCTTATAAAGTTTCAGGTGGTCTTCACGGTGTAGGTGTTTCTGTTGTTAACGCCCTTTCTATTAAGTTAGAGCTTACAATTCATAGAAATAATCAAGAATACCAAATGACGTTTACACACGGCGTTGCAGATAGTCCTTTAAAAGTTATTGCCCCTTGGAATGGTCGTACAGGTACAAAAGTACGTTTTTGGCCATCCCATGAAACATTTACCTTTACAACATTTGATCGCGCAACAATTGAACATCGGTTACGTGAGCTTGCCTTTTTAAATTCTGGCGTTCACATTAAAATTGTTGATAAACGCCCCGATTCTCTTTACACAAACGAACTTCGGTTTGATGGCGGGTTAAAAGAATTTGTAAGGCACGTTAATAAAGGTAAAACACCCCTCCATGACCCTTGCATTTATATAAAAACTGCAAAAGACAATATCACCATTGAAATGGCAATGGAATGGACCGATAGCTACCACGAAACAACGCTTTGCTTTACCAATAACATTCCCCAACGCGATGGAGGGACGCACCTTGCAGGGTTTAGAGCAGCTCTCACCCGCTCCATTGGGGCCTATGTACAAGCCAATGTTAAAAAGGATAAAACCACCATTCAAGGGGAAGATGTTCGTGAAGGACTATCCTGTATTTTATCCGTTAAAGTGCCAGATCCAAAATTTTCCTCCCAAACAAAGGATAAGCTTGTCTCATCAGAGGTTCGCCCCGTTGTTGAAAACTCAGTAAGCGACGCCCTTAATCAGTGGTTGGAAGAAAATCCTAATCTTGCTAAAACCATTGTCGGCAAAGTACAAGAAGCAGCAGCAGCCAGAGAAGCCGCAAAACGTGCCCGTGAATTAACACGCAGAAAAGGCGCCCTCGATATTGCATCCCTTCCTGGTAAACTTGCAGATTGCCGTGAGAAAGATCCATCCTTAAGTGAACTCTTCATTGTTGAGGGAGACTCCGCAGGTGGTTCCGCCAAAATGGCAAGGGACAGTCAATACCAAGCCATTTTACCAATTCGTGGTAAAATTTTAAACGTTGAACGGGCTCGCTTTGATAAAATGATATTATCCGAACAAGTTGGGACAATTATCACAGCCCTTGGTACCAGCATCGGGCAAGAAGAATTTAATATCGATAAAGTAAGATACCATAAAATCGTTATCATGACCGATGCGGACGTTGATGGAAGCCACATTCGAACCCTTCTTTTAACCTTCTTTTATCGCCAAATGAAGCCCCTCATTGAACGCGGATACCTTTATATTGCACAACCCCCTCTTTATAAAGTAACGAAGGGCAAGTCTGAGGTATATTTAAAAGACGAACACGCCATGCGCACCTATCTCTTAGATTCATCTTGTAACATGGCCAAACTTGTTGAAGGCAATGGAACCATACGTATAGGGCAAGATTTAAGAACATTTGCAGACACTGTCGTTAAGTTCCATACAACCATTCACCAATTAACGCACCGTTTTTCAAATGTAGCACTCCTAGAAGATATTTTGTTTTCCGGATACTTTGAAGACCAAAGCGCAGAGGCTGCAAAGCGCCTTCAGGAAAGATTAGCTTCTAAAACTAAAATACATGAACAATGGATTGTAACATTTGGCGATCGCCTCCTTGTTGAACAAGTTATACGCGGCGTTAGTGAAACGTGGTTTGTCGATCAATCCCTGCTTGATACGCCAGAAATTAAAAGCCTTATCTCTATGCGCTCTTTAATCCAAGGGGTGTTTGACGGGTGCGCAAGCCTTTATCTGCATCAAGACGATAAAGAATCCATTGAAATAAGTGGCCCTTCTTTGCTCGTTGATCGCTTGCTCGAACAAGGCAAAAAAGGCATTCAAGTCAGCCGCTATAAAGGTCTTGGTGAAATGGACCCTGAACAACTTTGGGAAACAACCCTTGATCCAGAAGCTAGAACCCTTCTTCAAGTCAAACTTCACCACCTTGAGGAAGCTGAAGAAATATTCTCAACCCTCATGGGAGACATCGTTGAACCAAGGCGCGAATTTATTCAAAATAACGCCCTTAAGGTTGTAAACTTAGACGCTTAGAAAAGCTAAAATAGGATATTTTATGAATAAAAAGAAAATTTTGTTATGCTTGTTGGTATCATTTCTATCTATTGTTGTTATTGATTTTAAAACACATAAAATCATAAAAAATAATTTTAATCTTTTAAAATGTCAAACATTGAATTATTTTAAAGAAAAATATTACCCCTATTTTTCTCACTTAGAAAATTTAAAAGAACTCAATGTGTTAGATCCAGATTTATTACAAAAAGGAAAAGAAATTGTAAAAGAACATAAAGTTATCATGAGTGGCATTAGCAGAGATAATGCGCCAGAATTTTTTACAATGAAAAGACATTTAGAATATATTGGTGATCAGTTTAAAGACTATAGAATTATTATTTTTGAAAATGATTCAAAAGATGGAACCAAAGACCTTTTATTAAAGTGGGAAAAAGAGAATCCAAAAGTAAAAATTATTATTCATGATTTTCACAATCAAAAAAGACCAAATATAAAATTTTTGGCAGATGCTAGAAATTATTATATAAAAGAAGCAAACAAACCTGAATATGATTCTTTTGACATTCTTGCTGTTGTTGATATGGATATGAAATATGGGTTTGATATCCGCGGCATTTATCATTCATTTTCTTTCTTTAAAAAATGGGATGCCATTTGTGCAAATGGCATCTATAAAAAAGCCGGCAACATGTGGGATGCTTTTGCATTTAGAAACAAAGAATTTCCTTGGATTCCCAATGAAACGGCGGATTACTGGTCCAAAAAAGTTAAAGATATTCAAAAGATTTACCCTGTTAATTCTGATTTAGTAGAAGTCGATTCTGCGTTTGGAAGCCTTGCATTCTATAAAAAGGATAAAGTCAAAAACTGTTTTTATGATTCAATCAATGATGATTGTGAGCATGTAAAATTTCATGAATGTTTAAAAAATAATGGTGGACATATGGTGATGAATCCATCTATGATCGTCAAATATTCGCATTATCGTTAGTATTTATAAGGAATAAATATGTATAATGCTAAACTATCAATCCTTTCATTACTAATTTTTGCTTCAATTCTAATTTTTATCTTTTCATCTAAAGATCTAAAAACAATAAATGAATTAGATTTACATTCATATTTATGGAGCAAGAGAGTTTTAAACCTTAGTGATTATAATTATTTTGGAACAGAAAAAATATCTAAGGAAGAAGTTATTGCCGAACAAATTAAAAACAATAATGGAATCCTTTGGATACGAAACACGTCATCTGATTCAAATAAATTAACTGATTTGGATCATTTAGGTGATTTACTTCACTTAATTGAAGATCCTATCATTTTAGTTACATCAGATGGAGATAGAGCAGTTCCCTCTTCTTATAATCCAAATTTGGTAAAAAAAATCTTATCATCTTCTAAAATTAAAAAGTGGTATACACAAAACTATGATAAGTCGATTATTCATCCAAAACTGGATTTCTACCCTATTGGCTTAGATATGCATACATCAAAGTGGTTGGAAAGCAAAAATTTTTTGGAAAAGATATTCGATAAATTTAAATTAAAAGCCGAATTGAGACTCAAAAAATTTAACTATTATCTGAAGACAAGAGAAAAATACAAAAGTTCAAAAAAGAATAAAATCTATTGTGACTCTCATCTTTCTGTGACTCATCCAAGAAGGAAAGAAATGTACAATATTTTAAAAGATAATAAGCTTATTGAATTTCAAAGCGCAAGATTGGATTGTTCAGAAGTTTTAGAAAAATATGCTCAACATCGATTTGTTCTATCACCAAGAGGCAATGGATTAGATTGTCACAGAACTTGGGAGGTTTTTCTTTTAGGTTCTATTGTTATTACAGAAACATCAAGTCTAGATGACATGTATATAAAAAATGATCTGCCCGTGATTATACTCAAAAATTTTGACGAATTAAACATAATTACGGAAGAGCAATTAGAGAAATGGTATAATGAAAACAAACATAAAACAGATAAAGATCAGATACTTAAAAAATTTAATCCAAGATATTGGATCAAATCCTAATCATGTACAACTATTATTTAGGCAATAATATATGAAAAAAATTATCATCACACTATCAGTTTTTTTAGCCTTAATAGCCTCCATCATTTGGGGGATTAAGATTAATGGATATAGTAGAGAAGCACAACAATATTGCAAGGAACGATATTACGATTGTGTTGAAGCGATTACAAGGTTTGAGCCTTATGTTAACCCTTGGTACAGTTCCAAAAAAGAATTGATAAATCCTTATTTTGATGAAGAATGGTATAAACAACAATATGCTGAAAAACTAAAGACAAGTGGATTATCACCTATTGATCATTACTTACAACGTGGA
>JAGOTX010000047.1 GCA_018061565.1 Pseudomonadota bacterium | reverse complement strand
GTTCATACTGATAAGCATCAGGGTGATCTTTAACATCTTGTGTTAGTTTTTCCATATCAATCTTTGTTGAAGGTTTATTACGCTTCTTTTCTGGTTCTAATTTCTTTCCCCATCTTACAACGCTCATGATTCCAATCTTAAATCGAGCTGAAACTTGCGCACACGTTAATCCTTCTTTTGCTTTTATTTGCAAAACTTTTTTTCTAAAATCTATTGAATAGGTCATCTCTTTTATAGTCTTAAAATCCTTCTTAAATTTTAATCAATTTATCTTGAATAGGCTATATGATCAAAAAAAATGATCTACACTAAACTTCAAATCGTATAATATGCATGTAAGCTTTTAAATGGATGATATGAAGAGATGGTATGAAATGATGGTATTAAAGATTAATTTATATTTTTGAACAGAGTTTTCGTCTGATGGGGTCCGCCTGAGCTTCCCAAATCGCCATTGTCCGCCCCTCCGCCTCACACGAAGCAATAGTCACCCGGACACATGTTCGTCTTTTTTAAAAAAGAGACAGCGGTGCCAACCAAATGGATTGAAGCCATTTGGCAAATCAAGTAGAATCTCACCTGTATACAAGGTTTGTTTCTACCCAAAGTAGGTTCGAGGGGCATTCTTCCTTAAGCTTTTTCTTAAGGTATGACTATGGCCAAGGAATCGCGATTAATTCCTCCCCGCCTATTGCGGCCCTCTAAAACGGAATTTTTGGCGATCTTAATTTCACTTAAAATCTCATCGTTCTATTATTAGAGTAACACATGAAAGATTAACAAAAAGTTAAGAAAAACATTTTTTTTCAATAAAATCGATTTTAATCATTTTATTTTGCGTTAGCTGTATTAAAAATTCTTAAGGATCGCTCAAAAATATAAAAAAGGCCCCCTTGATTTATCATTAAAAATAATGATAAATTTTAACAAAACAATAATAAGGCAAAATGTGATCTCGCATATTTGCCAATCAAAAACTGGTTTCTGTTCTAATGATTTCTGTTCTAACGCCCGTATCCTATATTGAAGACTTGCAAACAATAGGTAGTGCCACACTATCCATTAAAGAAGTTGATGTATTGGCATGTATCATAAATGGTCATCAAAACAAAACCGCTTCACGCATTTTAAATATTGATGTTTCTGTTTTTGAAAACGTTTTAATAAATCTTAAAAAAGCTTTCTCTGTTCACTCTAAAAAAGCCATTTTAACTATATTAAATAAGTATCAAAAAACAGAACTTTATCATAAATATTATCATTTTTTAAAGCTAGAACATGAGTTTAAAGAATGTTTTAAAAATTATAAAGTGTCACTTCCTCTTTTTAAAGACGTATGTATTTTTTATAAGGATAATGATACTTTAGCAAAAATATATAGCCTCTTTTTAAAGCGTTATTTTGATTTCCTAAAAATAAAGATAGATATTAACCCCTTATCAAGTAATGATTTAAAAATAGAAGAAGAAAGTATTAAAAACACCAGTTTTCTTTTTTTATGCTTTATTGATCTTGAAAACACATCTTCAAAATCGTATCCAATTCTTTTAAATAAGACTTTAAAAAAGGACGATCTTTTTTCCATTGATCCAAACGCAGATTTTTTTGAAAATTTTATAAAAATATTAATGCTCGTTACAAAAGATCCCCATATAAATATTTTGCATGAAACCTTTCAAAAAAAAGTTAAAAAAACCATAAAAAGTGTAGAAACAAAAAATTCTTTTTTTGGACCTTTCTTTTCTTTTCTACAAAACCAAGATGTTCGTTTAAAAAAAACAAGAAGCAAAAAAAATGTTAAGTTTAACCATTCTATCGTTATTCTGTTGTGTTCTTTTCTTTTTCTTTATACACTCTTTGATTTTTCCAAAAAAAATTATGTTCAAGAAAATTTTTGTCTACCAATCGCATCTCAACTCATTAAAAGAAGTAGTTTAATAAACCAAATTGATCAAATCTTCTTATATCAAGAAAAAAAATTAAAAAACTCAATTTCGTATTGCACCCTTTCTGGCACAGAAGGGAGTGGCAAAACAACTCTCATTAGGGTTTATGCAAAAAAACAAAAGAAAAACATTGTTTGGGAGGTTGATGCAACGTCTTTTGAAACGATTTATACTTCCTATTTAAACCTTGCCTTTCTTCTTGCTAAAAAAAATCATGAAAAGGATGAACTCGAACTTATTCAAAGCATTCAGGACGATACTGTCCGAATTAATAATCTTTTAGAATTTATACAAATTAAACTGAAAAAAAATCCAGATTGGCTATTAATTTTCAATCATGTTCAGTCCCTTGAAGATATTGACTTATTTCTGCCTAAAAATGATATCATTTGGGGAAAGGGGCGCATTTTAATTGCAACACATAAAATCTACCCCCATAAAATTTTTAAACATCGTACCGTCAACATTGAAAACCTTTCCTTAAAAGATTCTCTCTCTCTTTTTTGCCAAATATACTATAAAAAATTACCTTATCAATTGCCTAAAGAAAAACTTCTTGAAGTAACTGAATTTTTAAAGTTACTTCCAAACTATCCACTTGATATTTCTCTTATCGCTCATTTTATGCATCAAACACATTTAACTTTTTCTGACTATATAACACTTATGAATCAGGGAAACGTCAGTTTTCAAAAAATTCAAAATGAATCATTAAACGATAATATTCTATTATCCAAAATGAGGATTCAAATCGTTATCACAACATTAAAAAAAATTACATCTATGGATCCCTATTTTTCAGATATATTGTCTTGTATGATTATGAATGATAAAAACACCACAAGAAACGATCTTATCAAAAAATTCAAGCCAGAAGTAGTCGACAGCTTTATTCAAACACTGAAAGATTTTTCGCTTATCATTGAATACAACAATGTGACGGATGATACTCTTTCAACATTTTATACACTGCACCCCATTGTTCAAAAAACACTCAATACATTCTTTAAAGTAGAAAGTATTCATTTATAATTTAAATAGCAATTGTGAGTGTTTTTGCAAATTCCTTACCACAAACATAGTCAACAATATTGGGCAGTTCATTGATGTCGTTCATATCCCTTACATCACTCACCATAAGGCGTGTCATATATCCATGCAGGCTATGTATTTTTTCATGCATCAATTCATCTCTTACAAGTTCTAAAAGTTGAGATTGGGAAACTTCGCAAGAATAAACACTTTGCGCAAGCTCACTTTCTAAAATCTGTTCAATTTTATCAACAGGAATCTGTGAGATGTTAAAACGAATACCAAATGTTGAAAGATAATATAACTTTTCTGAAAAATGATTAAAATCTTCATATTTTAAATCAAAAATTATTTGTTCTTTTTGAATACTATTATTTTCAATGTAATATAAAAAAAGATCAAAATAGGTATCATCATTTAAGATTGATGCTGTTAAATCCAATATATAGCGAATATTTCTATCAATCTCTTTATCTTTTTGTAAAAATTTTAAACACTCAAAAAATGAAAGTTCATGATTAAATTTTTTTTTCATTAAATCATTTAAACAAGATTCAGGGTGATAGATTTTACAATGGTAAAAAACAATCTTTTTTTGTGGGTGGGATACAACAGGAATCATTTCTAAAAATGCTTTAGAGTGTCGCTCTCCATAATTAATCTCAACATTTTCTTGTTTTTTACCAAAATAGGGAGATATGTTTGCCGTTTTTTTTAAAGGAATGTGTCCATTTAATTCCTTTTGTCCCATTGAAAAAATATATCCACACATAATAGCAAAAAGGCTAAAGGTTGGGTTTATATTAAGGATGGATAATATACCAACAATAAAAAGAAAACCACATATCAATTTTCTATCAGAACAAAACATTAGATCAGTCACAAATTAGAATTACAGCCTTATTTTTAATTATCTGTTTGTAATTCTTAAAAAAGAGTTAATTTTTTAAAACTATATAAAAAATGTAACGTAACCCCCCACTTGTTTTAAGATTTTTACAAAACGAATATGGACCCATTTTACATTTTTTTAATATTTCGTCAATTGAAATAAAAAAATTAGAAATAACAACGAATAAAGGGAAAATTTAAATGCTTATCAAGCTTTTATAAATACAAGTGGTGCCCAGAGCAGGAATCGAACCAGCGACACAAGGATTTTCAGTCCTTTGCTCTACCAACTGAGCTATCTGGGCAACGAACACTTAATATTTGTATTAGATTTTGAAATTTTTGTCAAACCTTTTTTTCAAAATTGTATGCGTTCAATAATTGTATATCCCCTTAAAACCCGTTATAGTAGAGGAACGTTTTAAGCAAAGAGATGCTCTTTTTAAAAATTTACGAGTTAAGAAAATGACAATGAATAAAATTAGAAATTTTTCTATCATCGCCCATATTGATCATGGCAAATCAACATTAGCCGATCGTTTGATCGAATTTTGTGGCGCGATCGAACAACGCGAGATGAAAGCGCAAATTTTAGATTCTATGGATATTGAACGCGAACGTGGTATTACCATTAAGGCACAAACTGTCCGTCTAAAATATAAGGCGAATAATGGTGAAGTTTACCAATTAAACTTGATGGATACGCCAGGACACGTTGACTTTGCCTATGAAGTCAGCCGCTCCTTAGCTGCATGTGAAGGATCTTTATTAGTTGTAGATGCATCTCAAGGTGTGGAAGCACAAACGTTAGCAAACGTCTATCAAGCGATTGATAATAATCACGAAATTATCCCCGTTCTTAATAAGATAGATTTACCAGCCGCCGAACCAGAACGTGTTTCAAAACAAATTGAGGACGTCATAGGCCTTGACACCTCAGAAGCGGTTAAAATTTCAGCAAAAACAGGTATTGGCATTCAGGATGTTTTAGAAGCCATCGTTAGTAAGCTCCCCCCCCCCTCATCAGAATTTGGGGAAGAAGGCCCCCTTAAAGCCATGCTTGTGGATAGCTGGTATGACCAATATTTAGGGGTTATGATTCTTGTTCGCATTAAAGACGGTACTTTAAAAGCAGGTCAAAAAATTAAAATGATGTCTAATAACTCTGTTTATGAAGTAGACCGTGTTGGCATCTTTTCACCAAAGAAGGAAATAATAGATTGTTTAAAACCAGGGGAAGTTGGCTTTATTACAGCCAGCATTAAACAAGTTGCAGACTGTAACGTAGGTGATACCATAACAGAAGAAAAACGTCCCTGTAGCCAAGCACTTTCAGGATTTAAGCCATCGGTCCCCGTTGTTTTTTGTGGTCTTTTTCCATCAGACGCTTCTGAATTTGAAAAACTTCGAGAATCATTAGCAAAGCTTCGCTTAAATGATGCAAGTTTTCACTTTGAACCTGAAAGTTCAGCCGCTTTAGGGTATGGCTTTCGGTGTGGGTTTTTAGGGCTTCTTCACCTTGAAATTATTCAAGAACGATTAGAACGTGAATTTAACTTAGATCTTATTACAACAGCGCCAAGCGTTGTTTACAAACTTAACATGCGCAATGGTACAATGATTGAACTTCATAACCCCGTGGACATGCCAGACGTTATGAAAATTGAAACCATGGAAGAACCTTGGATCAAAGCAACAATTCTCGTTCCAGACGAATATTTAGGCCCTATTTTAACGCTTTGTAATGATCGAAGGGGCGAACAAATCGATTTAACCTATGCAGGCAATCGGGCCATGATTGTTTATAGGCTCCCTTTAAATGAGGTTATTTTTGACTTTTATGACCGTTTAAAATCTGTCAGTCGTGGGTATGCGTCTTTTGATTATCATATTGATTGTTACCGCGAAGGGGAACTTGCAAAAGTGAGCATTTTAGTCAATGCAGAACCTGTTGACGCATTATCGATGATTGTTCATAAATCCCGTGCAGAAACAAGGGGCCGTGCTCTTTGTTCAAGACTTAAAGACCTTATCCCAAAGCAACTTTTTAAAATTGCCATACAAGCTGCCATTGGGGGTAAAATTATTGCCCGTGAAACTGTTTCAGCCCTCAGTAAGGATGTTCTTGCAAAGTGTTATGGTGGCGATATTTCCCGTAAACGCAAGCTTTTAGACAAGCAAAAAAAGGGTAAAAAAAGAATGCGTCAATTTGGAAATGTTGAAATACCCCAATCAGCCTTTATTGCTGCTTTAAAAATGGACGAAAATTAGTTTTTGCTTTTATATGTTGTTAAAAGGTATAGAAAAACACCGCACACAATAAAGCAGTCTGCAATGTTAAATGCAGGCCAATGATAGTTTTGGTAATATAAGTCTAAAAAGTCAACAACGGATCCATAGTATAATCTATCGAATGCATTTCCCAATGCACCACCAATAATGGAATAAATAGCCCATTTTTGTAATGTTGTTTCACTATTTTTTAATTGTAAAACTAAAAAGAGAACAATACAGATCGATAGCGCAAATAAAATCCAAGGACCAAGTTCATGATTGTTACTCAAAAGGCTAAAACTCACCCCAAAATTTTTGGCATGAACAATATTGAAAAAAGGCGAAACAGAAAGCGTTTCCCCATAGCAAATTGTTTGAACAATCCAATATTTGCTTAAAAAATCACTTAAAAAAATAAAGACAATATATAAAAAACCAATCATTTTGCATTCCTTTTAAAGACACGTGATATTACAACAGCATAACGTATGTATGCAAGTTTTTTAAGATTAATCAAAAAAATCCTAATTTAATTGTCACCCCTTTGATGTCAGGGGGCCATAAAATTCTTATATATCAAGGATTTTAAATTATTAATTTGTGGATTCCTGCCTTTGCTGGAATGACAACTCTCATTTTGCAACATTCTCTATAAATTAAAAATTTGCCTTTAGAAAGAGCAAAAAACTATTTTTTAAAAATCTCAAAAACATACACACTCGGTAGCATAAAAAACTATAAAAATCGAAAACGATCTAACGCACCTTGTAAAATAAAGCTGGCTGCCATTTTATCAGAAAGGGCCGCTCTTTTTTTTCTAGAAAGATCTGCTTCTAACATCGTTTTGTGAATAGCAACAGTCGATAGACGTTCATCCCAAAGGTGAATTGGCAAATTTGTAAATTGCTCTGCTAATTTTTGAACGCGCTCACACGATGGCCCTTCAGATCCATTCATGTTTAATGGATACCCTATAACGAACGCAGCAATTTTATATTCTTTTATTATTTCTTGCAAATTTGAAACATCTTTTTGTAAGTGTTCCCTCGCTAATGTTTTATAACCTGTTGCAATTGTCCAAAGGGTGTCAGAAAGGGCAAGGCCAATTGTTTTTTCACCCACATCTAATCCTAATAGACGTGTTTTTGTATTTTTAAACGTTAACAAATCTTTTATGTCAACAATCATTCAACTTCGCCAATATAAATACCAAGACTCTTCGCTGTTGTAATTAAAACATCATCCATTTTTACGGCTTGATATTGGTTAATAGCGTCCTCAATAGGGGTATCAATCACTTCACGTTTAGACCAAGCAACAATGCGGTCAAATTTATTTTCGGCAATTAAATCAACCGCTCTAACACCAAAAGCTGAAGCAATAATGCGGTCATAAGAATTAGGTTGCCCACCACGTTGCACATGCCCTAAAACAGTTACACGTGTTTCCGCCCCTGTATTTTGGCTTATTAAGTCGCCTAAATATTGTCCAATTCCACCGTAACGTTTTCTGTGAACCTGGTCATTTATAATCGATTCTTCACCTGTTATTTTCTTTACCGCTTCTGCAACAATAACAAGTGCAAAATTTCTATTATTCTTTTTAATTTTTTGAATATGTTTATAAATATTTTCTAATGAATAGGCAATTTCAGGAATAAGAACAACATCAGCCCCACCTGCAACGCCTGCTGCTAAAGCAATATGCCCTGCATCACGCCCCATAACCTCTAAGACCATTACGCGTTGGTGGCTTGCGGCCGTTGCCTGTAAGCGATCAAGCGCTTCTGTTGCAACGTCTAGTGCCGTTGAATAGCCAATAGAAAGCTCGGTATGACCTAAATCATTATCAATTGTTTTAGGGATACCAACCAAATTAATGTTACCAATGGTTGCAAGGTCCCTTAATATTTTCATGCTGCCATCGCCACCGATTCCAATTAAGGCATCTAATGCAAGGTCATGGTACCCTTTGGCAAATTCTAATGATGCATCTTTTTCAGATCCGTCAGGGTTCTTAATACAAAAGGGATTATCACGATTCGTACTGCCTAAAATCGTTCCACCCGTTCGCATCATTTGCATGTCGCACATCTCAGGTGTTAAGGGCGTGTATTCAATAGGCCTTGTAATAAGCCCATAGGTTCCTTTTCGAATACCAAATACTGACCAACCATATGTATTTGTCGCATGAAGTGTTATAGACCGAATACAAGCGTTTAATCCAGCGCAATCGCCACCACTTGTTAAAACACCGATTCTTTTTGTCATAAAAGTGATCTTTTAAAAATATGTATCGTTCATTGTAAATTTTTTTAAAAGCAAGATCAATCCATGATCTTATTTTTCAAAACAAATTTTACTTTAAAAACGCTTTAAACGCTTCAACCAGATCTAACTGTTCCCAAGAAAAATGCAAATCATCATATTCTCTTCCAAAGTGACCATACGTCGCTGTTTTTAAGTAGATTGGTTTGTTAAGGTCTAGTCTTGTTCGAATCCCTTTAGGGGTTAAGTCAATATTCTTTTCAATATAATCTTGCAATGCTTTAAAGTCTGCACGACCTAATGAATTGGGGTTAATATTTAAAGAAAGTGGATGCGCAATCCCAATACAGTAGGAAAGTTGAATGGTAACAGAATCACAAAGGCCTGCTGCAACAATATTTTTTGCTAAATAGCGTGCCATATAAGCAGCGGATCTATCCACTTTTGTTGGGTCTTTTCCTGAAAAGGCCCCCCCCCCATGAGGAGAAGACCCACCATAGGTATCAACAATAATTTTTCGCCCTGTAAGACCAGCATCACCATCTGGTCCACCAATAACAAACCGCCCTGTTGCATTAATGTAAAAAGTGGTTTTATCACTTATCCATCCAGAGGGAAGTGTTTTTTCAATAACGGGTATGACAAGTTTTTTAACTTCCTCTATAGATGCAGATTCAATATGTTGTGTTGAAATAACAATGCTGTGTGCTCTAACTGGTTTTTCATCAACATATTCAAGTGTTAATTGTGTTTTAGCATCTGGCCCCAGAATTGAACCTTCAGGTGTTCTTCTTAAACTCTCAAAATTTTCCAAGATTCTGTGTGAATAATATATGGCAGCTGGCATATATTCTTTTGTTTGTGTAGACGCATAACCAAACATAATCCCTTGATCGCCAGCACCTTCTAATTTATTTTCTGTTTCATCAACACCTTGTGCTATATCTTGTGATTGTTGGTGTAAATAATTTTGAATTTCTACCGTTTGCCAATGAAACCCTTCTTGTTCGTATCCAATATAGCGAATGTGCTCCCTTATTTTTTGTTCGATATGTTTTTTAAAATCATCGGCACAAACTGAATGACTCATTCTATATTCACCAAGCAATATAACACGATTTGTTGTGGCCGCTGTTTCTATACCACAACGCGCATAAGGGTCAAGCTTTAAAAATTCATCCAATACTAGATCTGATATTTGATCGCATATCTTGTCTGGATGACCACTCGATACAGATTCGCTTGTAAAAAGATAGCTATTACTCATAAT
>JAGOTX010000134.1 GCA_018061565.1 Pseudomonadota bacterium | reverse complement strand
AACGCCCGCTGTTTGGGCAAAAGCTTCAATAATTAAAACACCAGGCATAACAGGGTGATTGGGAAAATGTCCTTGAAAAAATGGTTCATTCATTGAAATGCATTTAACACCCGTTGCGCTTTGATGCAAAGTTACATCCTTCACTTTGTCAATCAACAAAAATGGATATCTATGGGGAATAAAATTCATAATGTCGTTAATGTTTAGTTCTACATTTTTTTGTACATCTGTCATTTTTAGGCACCTTTTTTTTGAATAAGATTTTTTAAAGCAATTGTTTGCCTGTGAAAGTCTTGGATAGGAACGGCAGGATAACCAGCAACTGTATCATTTTCTCTTATGCTACGAGTAATTAAGCTTCTTACGGAAAGTTTTGAATAATCTCCAATGTTGAGATGCCCTATAATACCAACTTGACCACCAGCTATAACAAACCTTCCAAGTTTTGTACTGCCTGCAATACCAACTTGCGCTGCAAGAACACACTTTTCACCCACTTCAACATTATGGGCAATTTGCACAAGATTATCAATCCGTGTTCCTTTTTTAATAATTGTATTACTTTGACTACCGCGATCAACCGTTGTATTAGCGCCTAAATGAACATCATCTTCAATAATGACGCACCCTAATTGTGGAATATCAAAATGGCCTTTTTCATCCATATGGAATCCAAAACCTGGTTGGCCAATTCTTGCTCCAGGTTTAATGTAAACATTATCTCCAATAAAGCAATAATCAAGGGTTACATGGGGTTCTATGGTCGTATTGTTTCCAATCACAACATTTTCCCCAATAACCGTATGCGCTTTAATAATAGAATTATTGCCAATTTTTGCACCTTTTTTTATAACCACAAACGCTTCAATCGTTATATTTTCACCAAGGGTTACATCTTCATTAATTGACGCTAAAGGACTTATTGTATTTTTTGACGTTTCTTTTGGGTAAAAAAGCAAAGCAGCTTTTCCAAATGCCCTATAGGGGGATTCCACAACAAGCCTAACACAAGAATGGTTAACTTTATGTGCATACTTTTCTTCCACAATAATGGCTGATGCTAATGTTGTTTCAGCAGAGCTTAAGTATTTTGAATTATGTAAAAAAGTTAAATCACCCGCGTTTGCAGAACTTAAAGAAGCTATATCATTGATTACAACTGAAGAATCGCCAATAATGGTTGCACCAATTTGCTTTGCGATTGCTTCAACACTTAAAGATTTTGGTGTTTTTAAAAAATGGTGATTCATGTTTTTTTTAATTAAAACGGTATAAAAAATTTATACACGATTTAAAAAAGAAAGCCCAGAAAAAATAAAAAAATTGTTTTTGCTTTTTAAAAGTGGGCTGGTATACTGACTAAAAATTAAGAGGTGGTGTTATTGTGAAGTTTTATGTTGAAAAGTCTGTATTTTTAAAAGCGTTAGGTCATGGTCAAAGCGTTGTTGAAAAAAAAACAACCGTTCCCATTTTAAGCCACCTTCTTTTAAAAGCTGAAGATAATAAAATAACGTTAATTTCAACAGATTTTGACCTTTCCCTTGTTGAAGAAATTCCAGCTAAGATCGACGTTAATGGCAGTGTTTGCGTACAAGCACACATTCTTTTTGATATTGTTCGAAAACTATCGGAAAGGTCCTTAATTGAAATTGAAGCAAACCCTAATAGTAATCAAATTATCATTCGATCTGGCAGATCTAAATTTGAATTATCCTACATTATGGCGGACGAATTTCCACAAATTACAAAAACTGAATTAACACATCGCTTTTCTTTACCTTCTAAAACATTAAAAGAGATGATTACAAAAACAGAATCTTCAATGTCCACAGACGAAGCAAGATATAATGTTTGTGGAATCTTTATGCACTGCCTTGCAATTGGCGGAGAACTTCGCATGCGAAGTGTCGCGACTGATTATCATAGAATGGCTTGTGTTGAAGTTGAAGCACCAGATGCCGCAGATAGCATGCCAAATATTATTATTGGTAAAAAAGCCGTTTTTGAAATGAAAAAAATCCTCGATATTGCATCTGAAAATGTTGATATTGCTCTTTCTGAAAACAGAATAGAACTTACAGTTGAAAAAGGTGGCTATAAAGCTGTTTTATCTTCCCGCTTGGTTGAAGGAACATTTCCCGATTACCAAACAGCACTAACATTCCATCAAGATAAAACGCTTATTGTCGCGCGTGAAGACTTTATGGGCGCTGTAGACCGTGTTGGAACAGTTGTTAGCCAAAACATTAGGGCCATTAAAATAAAACTTTTAAACAACCTTGCAACATTATCTGTCGTAAGTCCTGAACTTGGATCTGCAGTAGAAGAGATGGATGTTGATTTCCCTTTTGAAATGGACGTAGAACTTTGTGTAAATGTTAAATATTTGCTTGATGTCACACAAATAATAGAAGAAGACGAAATTGAATTTTTAATTGATAATGCTGATTCATCTGTTGTTATACGGGGCCTTGGTAATCAACGATCCATGTTTGTTTTAATGCCACTCACAGTTTAGATTATTTCAGCAATAAGCGTTTTGAGAAATCTATTTTTGGCTCTTTGCTACTTCCTGGAGTAAATCATGCGAACCTTTTGTATCCTTGAAGATCGAGCACCAAACGTTGAAAAAGTGTTGTAATTTTCTCGACGCCATAGCATCTTCTTTTAAGGACTTT
>JAGOTX010000046.1 GCA_018061565.1 Pseudomonadota bacterium | reverse complement strand
CTATAAAACGAACGAAGTCTTTTCCATCTGTTTCAATCAATGCAGCATCAACTGAATCCATGGAGGTTCCACTCATTAACCCAATTACAAAAAAATTAGAAGCCATTTGATTGCCTAAACAAAAAGTAAAGAAAGTCTTAATTTTGGAGTCTTTAAAGAATGCCCCTTTGTTCCAAAAATAAATATTTTTTTGACTTGATTGAATAACTTGATTGAATAAATTACAAAGTTTGACAGTTTAAATGTATTAAAAAACTTTATCCAGACAAGGTTCTGGTCTGATGGGGTCCCCCTGAAGGCCCCGTCCGCAGCGTCCCCCCCTCCACCTCTCACGAGACAGACAGCCCCCCTGTCCACACTTAAATTCAAAATTTTTGAACAAGTCTGTGGCAACCCAAAGTTGATCTCTTTGGGCAAAACAGATATACTCCACCTGTTAACTAGATTTTGTATACCCGTAATAGGTCGAAGGACCATTGTTCCGCTACCTTTGTAGCAGTATGGCTGCGGTCGAGAGATCGCGACTAATCCCTCCCCTCCGATTGAGGGTCCTCCAGTATTTTTAGAATAACACACCAATTCTTAACAACTCCTTAATTTTTCTTTTAAAGAAATAAAAAGTATCATTAATTTTCAAGTAAACGCCTCAACCAGCTTTTTGTTTTCTTTTGTTTAGATGGTTTTTTCTCAGGTTGTTCGCTAATGCTTAGTTCAGATTTTTTTTGCACTTCTTGCTTTTTTTCTTGCCTTACATCATTAAGTTCAACAACTTTTTGGGAGGATCGTTCTGTTTTTTCTACTTTAGAAGATTTGTTTTTTATGTCCTTAGTTGTTTCTTTTTCTATTGTGGGAGATTCTAAGTTCATATCTGTTGTTAAAGATTCGTCTTGATCTTTATTATTGCGAAATTTCTTATTTCTATAGCGATTGTAACGATTGTGTCGTTTTTTATTTGTAAAATCTTTCTCATTTGTTTCAGTTTCATTATTTTCTGGCAAAATTGTCGATGTTGCTTCTGCAACGTCTTCTAAAATATCTTCAGCATTTTCTAAATTCTGTTTTGGTTTTTTATTAAATGGTTTCTTTTTATTTTTAAACGGTTGCTTATTTTGATTTTGAGATTGTATTGTTTCTTGTTGTTCTTGAACATCAACACCTGTTTCTTCTTCTTTTTCTACTTTGATTGGTTCAAAGAGATGCCCTTTAATAACATCTATATTAAAAAGGGGGGGTACAAGTGAAATATCTCTTTCAATTGTAATTTTTAAATTAAAACGGGATTCAATATGAACAAGCTGATTTCTTTTATTATTTAAAAGATATAAGTCAATGTTTGATGGAACTTGTACGAGTAGTTCATGCACACCGCCACGAACAGCTTCACCTTCAATTGCTCTTAGAATTTGTAAAGAGCACGATTCAATAGATCTTATATAGCCTGAACCTTGACAATGTGGACACTGCGCTGCATGATTTTCCATTAATGATGGACGAAGACGTTGTCTTGACATTTCAAGCAGGCCAAATTGGCTAATTCGTCCAATTTGCAAACGTGCACGGTCATTTTTAAGGGCTTCTTTGAAGCGTCTTTCAACTTGTTGAATATGCTTTGTATCGTGCATATCAATAAAGTCTACAACAATTAACCCAGAAAGGTCTCGTAATCGTAATTGTCTTGCAATTTGATCTGCCGCTTCCAGGTTTGTTTTTAGAGCTGTTTCATCAATATGGCGTTCTTTTGTTGCTTTTCCAGAGTTTACATCAATTGCAACAAGGGCTTCTGTTGCGTTCATGACAATGTAACCACCGGATGGTAAAACACAAACAGGATTCATCACTGTATCCATTTGTTGTTCTATATTAAAAGCATGAAAGAGTGGCAGCATTGGATTTTTATAGTGTTGAACGCGTTTGCTGTGACTTGGAATCATCATTTTCATGAGAGATTTTGCTTCCCTATAAGCTTCATCTCCTTCAATTAAAATATCATCAATATCCAGATCATACATATCACGAAGCGCCCGTGTAATAAGGTTACCTTCTTCATGAATAAGTGCAGGAGCTATAGACTGTAATGTCTTTTCACGAATTTGGTTCCACACACTCACAAGGTATTCATAGTCGCGTTTTATATCTGTTTTTCTGCGTTCTTGACCAGCCGTTCTAATGATTAAACTCATCCCTTCAGGAACATTTAAGGATTTAATAATATCACGCAGTCTTGTGCGGTCGAGTGAATCATCAATTTTTTTAGAAACACCACCATTTCGCCTTCCAGCGTTGGGCATTAAAACACAATAACGTCCAGCTAGTGAAAGATATGTCGTAACAGCAGCACCTTTATTGCCGCGTTCTTCTTTTATAACTTGGACTAATAAAATTTGGCGTCGTTTGATGACTTCTTGAATTTTATATTGGTAAGGTTTTGGCAGGGATGATTTTAAATCATCATTCTCGTCTTTATTTTTTGAACGACGACGGCCTCTAATTTTTGGTTTTTCAAGTGCACTTGGTTCTTGTTCTTCTGATTCAACAAGCTCTTGAATAATCATTTGCTCTGCAATGAATGGATCAGAATCGATCGTTTCAGCTAAAGATGTCTCTTTTTCTTCAACAACATCATCATTTTTTTCAAATTCACTTAAATCATCGCCTAAATCATGTGCTTCAATTCGCTCTTCGTGCACTTCATCCGTTGGATCATTCGTTTCAGATAAAGGATCATAACTTTCAGGAACACTATATAATTCGCTCTTTAAAAGGGCTTCCCTGTCTGCAACGGGGATTTGATAATAATCAGGGTGAATTTCAGAAAACGGCAAGAATCCTTGGCGCCCGTTTCCATATTCGACGAATGCGGCTTGTAAGGATGGTTCAACGCGCATTACTTTTGCAAGATAGATATTTCCTTTAAGGATTTTTTTTCGGATTGTTTCAGAATCAAACTCTTCTAAGTTTTTATCTTTAATAATAGCAACCCGAATTTCTTCAGAATGGGCCGCATCAATAAGTAGTTTTTTTGACATAAATACAAAATCTCCAACGTTAAAGCGGAAAAAAAGTTAAAGGACTTGCCAATAAAACCATTATCTAATTTTTTATATATCATTGACAAATATTTAATTCCTTTTATCACGCTTAGTCATGTTAAACAAATACAAAATTTCTTAAAATTAAAGGCTTAAAGAACACCACTGGTGCCAACCTCAAGCCACTTTCGATAATAACACATTTATTTTTAAAACGCTATTGATTGTTGACATTAAATAAAAACATATAGCTGACACATTTTTAATTTGATTATAGGAAGAGGTTTCGATGCCTAGATAGTGTCGTCATGAGATAAAGTATGTTACAATAAAGGTAGAAATTTTATTTTTTTAAAGAGATGACAGCATCCCATAGAAGGCATGAAATATCAGATAAAACTTGGTCAAAATTAGATCCCCATTTGCTAGACAGAATAGGAAGTTGAGAAGAAAAAGTAAGAGACAAAGATCACCGAAAAAATCTGTTTTATGGAATGGCACCATGCAAGAAGTAGATAGTAAGAACACCTTTAAAGGTTTTGCTGACTCACATTTTAAAAATGATTGGTTATCTAAAAATTAGTTATTAAGGTTTTTTATATCGTTTGATTAGGTATGGTAATTTTGATCATTTTAAAATAGGATGAAAAAACCAAACCGATATTTTATTTTTATAATGTTTTCTCTTCTTTTAAAACAGATATTTGTTAAAATAGCGCCTAAAAATCTAAAATCAATCACACAAAAATGGGCCAGCCCTGTTTTGATATTCGCTTTTTTTTGTATTTTATGCGCTTATACGCTTGTCTTTTTAGAATCAGATGTTGATTTTGAACAAGGTGTTATTTTTAAAATGCTCTACATTCATGTGCCTGCATCTTGGTGGGCGCTGGGTATTTATTCAATTATGACGCTATTTGCCGTTTTAGGATTCATTACACGCATTCCACAATTTCATATTATGGCCAGTTGCTGGCTTTTACCAGGTATAATGTTTACAATGCTTAGCCTTCTAACGGGTATGATTTGGGGTAAATTAACGTGGGGTACTTTTTGGGTTTGGGACGCGCGCTTAACATCCATGTTTTTACATTTTCTGATTTATTTATCTTATGCATTGTTTATAACATCGAATGCTAAAAACAAAGAAAGTTCCTTTTCAATGGCATCCATCTTACTGCTTATAGGGTTTGTTAACCTGCCCATTATTAAGTGGTCTGTTGATTGGTGGTTTACACTTCATCAACCTGCTAGCATCACATTTATGGGTAAAAATAAAATTCATCAAACCTATTTATTACCGCTTTTACTTAACTCAATCGGTTTTTTTATGTGGGCTTTTGGGCTCTTTCTCTTAACTTTAAAAAAAAGAATATCATACAACTAACCATTATCAAAAATATTCAATCAACATTTAAAACAGTTTTTGTAAAAAAAGGTAATATATATCTTCTAAGCTTTTTAGGCTTTTAAGGTCAACCCATTCATCAATTTGGTGTGCTTGGTCTGTTAAAAGCCCAAACTCCACAACGGGACAATATTTTTGAATAAATCTAGCATCAGAGGTTGCCCCTTTCGTTGTTGAAATGGGCATAAATCCTAAAATCTCCATAACACTTTCTTCTAAATACCTAATTAATGTTGGATCAGAACAATAATCGGCATTTGAATCACACGAAATTGAATATTCAAAATTATAGCCACTTAATTTAAACTTTAATGATTCGATTGTTTCATCAATAAAAAACTTTAACGATTCTTTTGTGTGAAGTGTATTAAAGCGAATGTTAAAAGCAACTTCAACCGATTCTGGAATAACATTGGTTGCACCATTATGTGAATTGATGTTTGTTACTTCTAAGTTCGTTGGCGAAAAAACGTCTGTCCCTTCATCAAAAACATGAGACGTTATAATTTTTAAAAAATCAACAAGTGGAATATGCGGGTTTTTAGCAGATTCAGGGTACGCAACATGCCCCATTGTCCCTTTAATTTTAACTTTTGCATTAAAGCTTGCACGCCTTCCAACTTTAATAAATCCCCCCATATGGTTTGACGGATTTGTCGGTTCACCAACCAGACACAATGTCGGAATCAATCCCTTTTCTTCTAAAAGTGGAAGTGCATATTGAATACCATCCAAAGCAGGGCCTTCTTCATCGCTTGTTAATAAAAGACTTATTTTCCCCTTTTTTGGCATGCTTTTTAAGCGTAAAACAGCCGCAATGAATGCAGCAATTCCCCCCTTCATGTCGGACGTTCCACGGCCATAAATGCGCCCATTGTCAATAACACCTTCAAATGGTGGGTATTTCCAGGATGTTTCATCACCAACAGGTACCACATCCGTATGGCCTGCAAAGCAAAAATTGGTATCCCCCTCCCCTATTTCTGCATACATATTACGTGTATTATTTCTATCAAAATAATAAAACCTAAAACCAAGTGGCTTTAAAAGGGATTCAATATACTCCATGCATCCTGCATCATTTGGTGTAAGGCTCTTTAGCCGAATAAGTTGTTGTAAAATGGTAACAGAATCCATAAAAACGCATAAAATAAAACCTTTATACCGATTATACATAAAAACCACATAAACAATCCATCGACAAATGTTTTAAAAATGTTTTAAAATTAAGTTATATTCTTCTTTTTATATAAGGTTTTTGAAATGATTCGTTTCTTAACTCTTTTTCTTTATCTTTTTCTTTTTGTTAGGTATGTATCTTGTCAAGAAGAAGCAACAAACTATCAAGAATCTCCCATTCAAATTTTTGGAGATGACGATGAAGAAGACGACGTTGTCATTCCAGATGATGAATCTTAATCGCTACTATGCGAAAAAATATCAAACTTTTCATTCACTAATAGATCAAGCGTTGCACGGGTATTTAAAAAATCAAAACACGATTTTACAAGATCAACACGCCCTTCTCTTTTTAACATAGCATCTAACGCTGACTTTATTTTATGTAAATATAAAACATCTTTAGCGGCATAAAGTTTTTGCTGATCTGTCAGTTCTTTTGCGCCCCAATCAGATGTTTGTTCTTCTTTTAAAAGCTCTATATTTAAAAAATCTTTACATAAATCTTTTAAGCTATGTTTGCTCGTAAATGTACGACACATTTTTGACGCAATTTTAGTACAATAAATATTGTTAACATCAATACCAAAGCGGTGCTTAATGACAGTAATATCAAACCGTGCAAAATGAAAAATTTTTTGAACAGAGTTATCTTCCATTAAGGCAACTAAATTGGGTGCATTCT
The DNA here is from genome assembly GCA_018061565.1 of Pseudomonadota bacterium. Classification (GTDB taxonomy): domain Bacteria; phylum Pseudomonadota; class Alphaproteobacteria; order Paracaedibacterales; family UBA11393; genus JAGOTX01. The sequence continues at coordinate 3,586 of JAGOTX010000046.1, read as the reverse complement.
TTTGTTCTTTTTCAATTTGAACAAGATGAATATTGCCCATTTCATCAGCAAGTTGTACCAAACAAAGACGGTCTCTGTAATGACAAAGCCCCATTGCTTCAGTATCAACGGCAACTGAATGTTTAAACATATTTGCACTTGGAAGGTCTTTTTGGTGAAACGTAATTTTATCTAACATCTAAATCTCTAAACTATCATTGGTGCCCAGAAGAAGACTCGAACTTCCAAGGAGTCGCCTCCACTAATACCTGAAACGAGCGCGTCTACCAATTCCGCCATCTGGGCTTAATCTTGTTCTACCAAATATAGAAAATTTGTCAATTGTTTTATTTTTTAAGACTCATTCTATTTTACCGGAATGCTTCGTATAAATGTATCAATCACTCTCACAAAGTCTGTATTTGTTTTCTGCTCAAGGGCACATTCACAAATAGCTTTAAATTTATTAAAGGGATCTTTTGGAACCAGTTTTAACGCACTTTTTTCAAATAATCCAAGATCACCCTTTAAAATTAGGTATATATATTTTCTTTTTTCAACAAAATCACTAAAATTACCAATAAAGGATAATTTTTCAATCATCGAACGTCCAAAAAGACGAATAATTTCTAATGATTTTTGTTTATCAGGATTTTTTTTCATTAATTTAATGGCTGCATTTAATTGTTTAAACTGTGAGCCTATAAATATTCCATATTGTTTAATATTTTCAATTGAACATTTACCAGATGTTGAACCTGTTTGAGGTTGAACAGGTTGAGGTCCAGCTGGAGATTGTTGAGGTTGACCCGGCTGTAGTTGAGCCGCTTGCTGTTGACCTGGTGAAAGATCGTCCTCATTATCGTTTGCGAGTTGACCAGCCGCAAGTCCACCCAATGCTGCAGCGGCTACAATTCCAGCCGTATTATTGGTCGGTAAATTATTTGGATTTGTTTGAGGCTGCGTTGCATTCGTATTTGCGTCAGCATTTCCGGATGGAATATTTTGACCTAACGCATCTGATTGAATACTAGAATTATTTGAATGAGATGTTCCACCAACAGAATTTGTATTTGAAGAAGGAGTCGTTGTACCAGGTTGTGCTTGCTTACTTTTTAGAGATTCTTCTCTTGTCATAACGCCTGGTATACCATTATTACTCCAAGCGTTTGGGGTCATCATAATTTTATTTTTTACAAAATTAGAGAGTCTTCCTCTCTGGTGGTCTTGGCATCCATCAACATTTTCTGGAACACCACGATAACATTTTATTTGCCTATCTTGTGGACAGGTATTTTTAGAACAAATCTGTTCTTTAGGCAAGGCTTCCCATTGCCCTTGTGGCCTTTTATCCAGTCCTGTTTGTGCGGCAAAAAGATCAATCATTGACTTATCGGCAGTACTAATTTTGTTATTATAATATGCATTATCAACAGCTGAAACTTTTTTTACTTGCGCTGGTTTTGACTGCGCTGCAAGAACACCGTCATTTATAAACAAAATCCCTAAAACAAAAAATATTTTTATATTATTATTAAAGAAAAAATTTAACATTCTGAAATACCTTATACGTCCTTCTACCCTCAATGGTATCGGCCAAAAGTAAATATTTTGTTAATTTTTTAGGAAATTTTTAAAAAAAATAATTTTAAATTGTAATCCCTTTTAAAACATAGTGTAGTATGCCCCCACTTTTAAAATAACTCACTTCTTCTTCTGTATCAATTCGGCAAAGAAGGTCAATTTCTTGAATGGATCCATCTAAACTTTTAATTCTTGCTTTTAAAATTTTTTGAGGAGTTAAATTTTCTTTAATGCCAAAAATATTGATGGTTTCATTTCCTTTAAGGTTTAACGTTTTTCTTGTGACACCGTTTAAAAACACAAGAGGCAAAACACCCATACCCACAAGGTTTGACCGGTGAATACGTTCAAAACTTTCGGCAATAACGGCTTTTACACCTAAAAGGGCGGTTCCTTTTGCAGCCCAATCACGGGACGACCCTGTACCATATTCTTTACCTGCAAAAATAACCAAAGGTATTTTGTTTAAAACAGCATTCATTGCCCTATCAAAGATCGTTGTTATCTCATCTGTTATGGGGTCTTTTGTATAGCCCCCTGTTTTTTCAGGCGTCATTTCATTTTGAAGGCGAATATTGGCAAACGTTCCGCGCATCATCACTTCATGATTTCCGCGTCTTGCCCCATAGGAATTAAAGTCTTTCACCAAAACGCCATGATCTTTTAAATAAAGTCCTGCTGGACTTGTTTCTTTAATATTACCAGCCGGTGAAATATGATCGGTTGTAATACTATCACCAAAAATACCTAAAATTTTTGCATCATCAATATCATTTTCTAAACTGTTGTTGCGCTCTTTTGCTTCTTCAATATTCTCAAAATAAGGGGGCAACTTAACATATGTGCTTTTTTCATCAAATGCATAAACATCTGATGGTGGCGTTTCAAGGGATTGCCAAATAGCATCCCCTTTAAAAACGCTGTTATATCTATTTTTAAAGTCATTTGAATCAAGGGCTTGATTTAAACAGTCTTTAATTTCTTGGTTTGTTGGCCAAATATCTTTTAAATAGATAGGATTATTATCAACAGTACCAATTGGTTCATTTTGAAGGTCAATATCTGTTGTGCCAGCCAGCGCAAACGCTACAACAAGGGGGGGGGAGGCTAAATAGTTAGCTTTTATAAGGGGGTGAATACGGCCTTCAAAGTTTCTATTTCCCGATAAAACACCAGAAACTGTTAAGTCATGTGTTTCAATTGTTTTTGAAATGTCTGTGTCAAGCGGGCCTGAGTTTCCAATACAGGTTGTGCACCCAAACCCAATAACATGAAACCCTATTTTTTCGAGATACGGTAATACACCTGCTTTTTTTAAATAATCTTCAACAACTTTTGACCCCGGTGCTAAGCTTGTTTTAACCCATGGTTTTTTAAATAAACCTTTTTCAACAGCTTTTTTGGCTAAAAGGCCAGCTGCAAGCATGACAGATGGATTGGACGTATTCGTACAACTTGTAATAGCCGCTAAAACAACAGCATTGTTTTGAAGACGATAATCTTTATTTAAAACGGCAAATTCTGTTGTATCTTCTTTTAACGCGCGTGCTGTTTTTTTCAGATTTGATAGTAAAATTTTATCTTGCGGTCTTTTAGGGCCTGAAAGTGTTGGTAAAATTGTTGAAAGATCAATTTCAAGAACATCCTTAAAAACAGGTTCAGAACCTGATTCACGCCATAAAAATTGTTCTTTTGCATACGTTTCAATAAGTTCAATATGGGATTCATCACGGCCCGATAGTTTTAAATATTTGATCGTTTCATCATCAATCGGGAAAAAGCCACATGTTGCACCATATTCAGGGGCCATATTGGCAATTGTTGCACGATCTGAAAGCGCAAGGTGATCAAGACCATTACCAAAATATTCAACAAACTTACCAACAACACCTTTTTGACGTAAGACATTGGTAATTGTTAATACTAAGTCTGTCGCAGTAACGCCTTCTTGCAACTCACCTGTTAATTTAACGCCTAAAACATCCGGCACCAAAAGGGATAAGGGTTGCCCTAACATACACGC
>JAGOTX010000045.1 GCA_018061565.1 Pseudomonadota bacterium | reverse complement strand
CAGGTGAGATTCTACTTGATTTGCCAAATGGCTTCAACCCATTTGGTTGGCACCGCTGTCTCTTTTTTAAAAAAAGATGAACACGTGTCCGGGTGACTATTGCTTCGTGTGAGGCGGAGGGGCGGACGCTTGCGATTTGGGAGCTTAGGCGGACCCCATCAGAAAACAAAACTATTCAAAATTAAGCTTTCATACCATCTCTTCATATCATCCATTTAAAATCTTACACAGCTTATACGATTTGAAGTTTAGTGTATATTATTTTAAAGAAAAACAATCTATCATCATTTTATTTTGAGTATACTATATAAAAACTATCATCTAAAAAAACTCACTTTGAGATTATTTTATTAATAGAGAAATCATCACAAAAAGTATCTAAATATTTTTTAAGGTCAGTCATTTCTTGATTTGTAAAATTTGATAAAACATAGTCAGATACCATTTCTTTTAACGGTGGGCGCCCAATGCCAAAGCGATAACGCCAATAATCATTTCCTAAATGTTGATCTAAGCTTTTAAGCCCATTGTGCCCCCCTGCCCCACCACCTTTTTTAACACGAACATCAAAAGGTATAAGATCTAAGTCATCATGAAACACAATCATATTTTGAAGTGGAATTTTATAAAACCGCAAAACCTGTTGAACGCATTCACCAGAAAGATTCATATATGTTGCAGGCTTTAAAAGCATACATTCATGCTCACCTATTTCTAAAGATGTTATTGCCCCATTTAATTTTGATTTAAAACTGGGTGCGTTAAAATGGTGCTTTAGGGCATCTATTAAAATAAAGCCAATATTGTGCCTATTTAAAAGGTATTTTGTTCCAGGGTTTCCAAGACCTACCAAAAGATACATGTTTTTTCTTTCTTTTAATTCTACCCTTCATATTAATCTGTTAAAAACAGAAACACCATAAGCTCCTATGTTTTTATTTGAAAAAAAGACATTCCTCTTGCTATCATAGCCTATAACAATTTAAACACTAAAGAACATGAGTCGAACAGCAGTTGCCTACCTTTCTACTGAAAATTTGCTGCACAATTTTAATGTTATCAAAAAAAAAGCACAGCACAGCAAAATCATTGCAATGGTAAAAGCCAATGCATATGGTCATGGTATTCGCTCTGTTGCTAAACGCTTAAAATCCGTGGCCGATCTTTTTGGTGTCGCCTCAATTGATGAAGCCCACATATTAAGAAGTGTGGACGTATTAAATCCCATTATTTTAATGGAAGGCGTTTTTGAAAAGAATGAATTAATAGATGCCAGCGAACAGGGATTCCATGTTGTTTTTCATAGTCTTCATCAAATTGAATGGCTACAAAATATATCTTTAAAAAAACCCATTCATGCATGGCTAAAAGTCAATACAGGACTTGGAAGACTGGGCATTACAAGAGAAGACGCTGCATCTGTTTATAAAATATTAAACGATTCTGCCAATGTTTTAAAATCGGTTAAAATATTATCACATCTTGCGTGTGCAGATATTAAAGATCACCCCCTCACCTTAAAACAAGATGAAGAATTTAAAAATATCGCACAACAATTTGATACAGAATTAAGTTTTTGTAATTCAGCAGGCCTTTTTACTCTGCCCCATCACCACCACCAATATGTAAGACCTGGCCTTACCTTATATGGCATTTCTCCATTTGCCCATATATCATCTAAAGAACTCAATTTAAAACCTGTTATGACACTTAAAACAAGCCTTATTGCCATCCATATGATGCATAAGGGAGATTCTATTGGATACGGCGCAACATATATCTGCGATGAAGACATGCCCATTGGCGTCATTGCTTTTGGATATGGGGACGGCTACCCCATAACCGCAAAAAATGGAACACCCGTTCTTATTAAGGGCATAAAATGCCCGATTGTTGGACGCGTTTCAATGGATATGATGATGGTTGATTTAAGGCCACTTGACTCTTATTCCATTAATGACGAAGTCACCCTTTGGGGGGATGGATTATCAATAGAAGACGTTGTAACACATACACAAGACATCACGTGGAATATGTTAACAAGTATTCAAAATCGGGTAAAATTTATTTGGAGTTAAAGCGAGAGCATTTTAATTTGAGTAGAAAAAATGCTTACATTGTCATTCCTGCGTAGGCAGGAATCCAGCACAAAAATCCTTATTTTTTACTACATTCTGGATCCCCGCATTCGCGGGGATGACAACTTTAGACTGAAACTTTATAACCATTTTATATGGCACACACTATAAATGTCTTTTAATAAAGGCCAAGGCAGATTTTCTTAAAATCTGGATGATTTTTTAAAGATGAGGTATCCCCACTTAAAATAATAGAACCATTTTGAATAATGGCACCCTTATCAGCAATCTCTGTTGCATGATAAATGTTTTGTTCAATTAAAAGAATAGAAAGTCCTTTTTCTTTAAGCGCAATTAGTATCTTTAAAAACTGGTCAAGAACCTTTACGGAAAGCCCTTGTGATGGTTCATCTAATATTAAAAAATAGGGGTTTTTTATCAATGCTAAAGCAAGGCAAAGCATTTGTTGTTCACCACCAGAAAGGTGCGTTGCTAGTTGTTTTTTTCGCTCAAATAAAATAGGAAAAAGGTTAAAAATAAAATCATATCGCTCCGCTCTTTTTTTTTGATCTCTAAAAAAGGAATCAACTGTTAAGACCACCTCTAAATGCTCTAAAACAGTAAGGGATGCTATAATTTGCTTTTCCTCACTCACATAGCTTAGTCCTTTTTTTGCAATATCAAAAGATTTTAAATTTTTTAAAGATTCATTGTTTAAGTCTATTTTATCAGCTAGGTAATCTAAATGCCCTGCGATTGCTTTTGCAATAGATGTTTTTCCTGCACCATTAACACCTAAAAGGCAAAAAATTTCACCTTTTTGAATCTTAAAAGTTATATCCTTTGCTAATTTTTTTCCAAAATTGCCAAAAACAGATAAATTTTGAACGTCAAACATATCGTACACTTTAAAAAAAAATAGGAAGGCTGTTAAACCTTCCTAAAGAATAAACCAAATAGGTTTTAAGAACTAGCCATTAATTTCTGTAACAGCTACACGGTTTTGTGCGTGTTGTTCTTCTGTTGTTGCATTTGCAACTTCTGGACGATCTTTACCATAAGATACGGTTGTAACGCCACTTGCACCATGTTGTTTTAACACTGTTGAAGCATTATCAGCACGCTTTTGTCCAAGAGCAATGTTGTATTCACGTCCACCGCGTTCGTCACACTTACCAACGATTGTTGCTTTTGTGTTTGGATATTGCTTTAACCAATCAGCTTGCTTTTTAAGTTGCGCGCTGGATGCTTCTGAAATGCATGCTCTGTCAAAATCAAAGTGAACGCGGTCGCCTACGTTCTTTTTAAAATCACCAGCTGTTCCTGGCGCTGTAGAAACTTCTACGCTATCTTTATCACTACAAGCGGTTAATGCTAAAGCTAATGCTGCAGCTGCTACGATTCTTGTTTTCATCATTTTTTCCTTTTAAAGGTTCAATTATACATACACATATTATATAACGAAAACTATTTAATAAAGGGTTAAATTTATTAAATAAAATGACTTTTTCGCAAAAACACCAAAAGTGTTGAAAGTTTGCAACACCTAAAATGAATTATTAAAAAATCATAATCTCAAAAGTTTATAAAATTTATTTTTATTAATAAAAAATTAACATATCTATTATAACCTAAAATCATAAGGGCACTTTTTCTATGGAGAGTACAATGCCATATAGCCTTATTTTTATCCTTTTTTTTATTCATTATGCGTTTTCATCCGTTGCACTCCTTACCGAAACAGGCGAAATATGCACGTTAAATGAAAGTTTAAAATATCCCATTATTCGAACGTCTATTGAAAATGGCGTTGCATACACGGAAGATTCAAAAGGAGACATCAGAGCCTATTCTGTTGATGAAAACAATACTCTTACACGAATCAACATGTATAGACTGCCCCTTTTAGGAAGCCTTTATCATTTTTTATTTGAAAATCATTTTTCTTTAAAAGAAAAAACACACAACAATTTATCCACATGGGCAATGTCTCGCGCTATTTATGAAGATGGCTCGACAACTGTTTCTCTTTTTGAAATGATTTCACATCATCCCATTATTATTAGAAACCGGGATCCTTGGCTAAATCCCTATCATCTCTTTACACATGTTGGGCCTTTTGGAATGTATGGCATACATATTACAGCCATCGATCAATGGATTGCAATTAGTGGCTATAGTAAAAATTCACAGACAAACACCCTCTTTAAATCTTTTGCTTTTAAACGCTTAACATATGACCTTGCAGGGCATAATTTTATGATGGATTATTGTTTTAAAACGCATTCAGGAGCAATTGAGCAATCCTTTAATAGGAATTCAAATCGTTTCTATAAATTTATTAATAAAAAGATGGGGATATCACAAAAAAGGGTTGATCTACCCGTTAATAATTGGTCTATTTTTGCCTTACCAGAAGATTCAGGCGCCAATATTACACTTAAAAAATATGGAGAAAATGATATCAAAATTATTATTCCACAAAAAGATTCACAAGAAAAACCTGCAATCTTTTTTGATGTTTTTACAAAATCTTTTGTCCCCTATACAGATGATTCCATTCTTTTTATACCCAGCAATTGGCCAATTCTTAGTGAATCAATTGCCCAATCAATAACATATATACATAGTCAAAGGGTCCTAATAAATGGAAAAGCTGGATACTATTATTTTTCAGACAATGAACCCAATCATGGGCATGTTAATATCAACAATCAAACGATTGAAGTTTTTAAAATTGTCAGTGGCCCTTGGGACTTTTTTACAAATCAATATACCTATTGTGATAGCAATGGTAAAAAACTTAACCTTAAATTTATGAGTGAGAACTTAGAACATTCTATGCCCCAATTACAAACAGAAAATGAAACAACTCATCTTGTTTAAATAAACCACATGAATTTGTGAATTACTTTATCTGCTTATTTTTCCATTAATTCTCTCCGTTTGTCATTCCAGCGAAGGCTGGAATCTAAACAAACGGTTTAAACTGAAATTTTCTCCTAAAAAAATAAAGAGAAGGAATAAATTTAGAACAAAAATAATTATGTTAATATTTCAATAGGAATTTTAGACATTGCAGCTAATATCCTTTTCACATCCTCAATTTTTCTTAATGTATCATCAAGGTTATATAAACCTATTGGACTAAAATCAATACAAACATCTCCTGTTTGAGGATCTAAGGCAATCTTCGAGTATTCTCCTAATCCATTAAATTGAATTGACCAATTTGGTTTATTTTCTATTTTATTTTTTATAAAACGTAAAAAGTTAACATTTATAGAAGAGTTATCAATTCCCCCAGCTAAATATATTTTTATATCATCATTAGAATAATAAATTAATTTTTTCTAATAATAGATAAAGGGATTCAATTATAGAAACTGGATAAATAGCACTTGAAATTTTTTTCGACCTTGGATTATATATTCCAGATGTTTTAGGAGTAACTTTTCTATCAGGTGCAGATTTTTCTCGAACACATACAAGAGGCTCTTTAACTGGACTTAATGGAGGATCAATCAAGGATAAACTAAAGCCCTTCTCTGACTTATGATTAAGTTCTTCATAAGAATGGTGTAAAGGAAAATAAGCCCCTCTATAGCTATATACTCCATCTTCATAAAAAAGAACTTGATTAAGTATTTCAAGAAATGAATCCTTGATTTCATCTGAAATATCTTGCCTATTAGCATTTAACCAATTTGCAGCTTCACTAATGTCAAAATATTGGGATTTTTTATCTTCATGAACAATAAAGATAGGACCAGAAGACGATGATACAACTATATTAACCCCTTTAATAGTGCTATTATCCACTGCATTTTTACAACATATAAAACTGAGTCCAATATTATTAAAATATTCGTTATTAAAATATTCGTTATTAAAATATTCGCTATGTGATTTGTCATAATTTGATCGATCAGTTAAACCCGCATCACTTGCAAATGCAATGCCAGATGTATTGATGCTTGCGAATAATGCCATAAACTTAATAACTGTATTTAACTTCATAAATTTTCTCCCATACACATCAACATTAAAAAAATCAATTTCTTAATTTATAATATACCACTATATAATTCAAAAAAAGAGCAACAAAATATTAATTTATAAAAATAAAAAAACCCACCCCTTACGAATGGGTTAATATATGTAATTCTTTTAAAGAATTATTTTACTGAATCATGCCCGTACCGTATTCTGCACGGCTCACTTTTTGACCTTTTGGCATACCAAATGTGTCATAAGCAGAAACAGTATCAACCTTCGTCATAATGCTCATCTTTATAACAGCTCGGTCTAATTCTTGTTGAATACTGTTAATGGTGCAAATAAAGAATTGAATGCTTTGCATTTTACCTTGTGTACCAATACGAACAATTTCAACTTCTGTAAGCGGAACGCCTTTATTCATCTTTGTTTCAAGCTCTGCTAAAAAGCCAAAAACCGGAATAATGATCACAACTTCAGAGTGTGTTAATGTTGCAGAAGGGCTTAGCATTCCAGCAACGGAACCATTAACTTTACGCCCTGCTTCACCAAACCATCCAAAAAGTTCGCAGTATTTTTCATACCCTTTGAACATAGACTCTGCATAGTCTTCAATTTTAATCATCCATTCTGGAATTTTAGAAACACTACCGTTTCCATCATCGTGTTTTTCAACAACAGGAACAACAAAATCCTTGCGTCCAGAAATTCTATACTTCATATCTGACATCGTTTTACTCCTTAAAACTTAAAAATTATGTGCAAATTTTATTTTGCAGGTGGTGGAAGCGTTGCAACCAAACGAATACTGGCTGTTAATTCTTCCATTTGAAAATGTGGACGAAGATAAACAACAGCTCTGTATACACCTGGTTTTCCTGGTACATCAAACACATCAATGCGTGCTTCACGAAGCGGATATTTAGCTTTTACATGTTGGGGAGCATCATCGTTTAACAAAACGTAATTTGCAATCCAACTGTTAAGGTAAACTTCCACATTTTCCTTTGTCATAAAGCTACCAATCTTATCGCGCATAATAACTTTAATGTAATGCGCAAAACGCGATGCCGCTAAAAGGTACGGTAACCGTGCAGAAAGGGATGCATTTGCATTGGCATCATCAAGATTATAGATTTTTGGCTTTTGTGCTGTTTGCGAACCAAAGAATGCTGCATAATCTGTTCCTTTACAATGGCAAAGTGCCATAAATCCAAGATCAGACAATTCTTTTTCACGACGATCCGTAATCGCTGTTTCAGTTGGACACTTTAAAGCAATATCACCATCTGTTGATCTAAATGTATAAGCAGGGAGTCCTTCAACAATACCGCCACCTTCAACACCGCGAATAGCAGCTGTCCAGCCATAGAGTGTAAAAGCATTCGTAATACGTTCTGCCAATACGTAAGAAGCATTACCCCAACAGAACTTTTTAGAATCGGCACCTGTTACGTCTTCTTCAAAAGCAATACCTTCAGCAGGATTTGTTTGCCCATTATAAGGGAGACGATAAAGAACACGCGGCATAACTAATGTTACATACCGTGAATCTTCAGATCCTCTAAAGCTATTCCATTTAACAAGTTCTAAGCTATCAAATAGCTTTGCAAGGTCTCTTGGAACGCCCAATTCTTCATAGGTTTCAATGTCAAACATTTTTGGGTGTGCTGCTGTAATCAATGGCGCATGAGCCGCTGCTGCAACGTTTGAAAGTTTATCTAAAAACTCAACATCCATTGGGTTTCTACCAAATTCAAAGTCTGCCATTAAACAAGAGTATGGGTGACCACCAAAGGTACCATATTCTTCTTCATAAACCTTTTTAAAGAGTTGGCTTTGATCAAATTCAACAGCTTTTTCAAGGTCTTTACGCAATTCATCACGTGTTACGTTAAAAAGGCGCAATTTTAAATAACTGCTGGTATTGGTTTTACTGACTAAGTAATTAAGCCCTCTCCATGACCCTTCTAATTTTTGAAAGTCTTTGTGGTGCATAACTTCATTTAGCTGTGCTGTTATAACTTCATCAATTTGCGCAATACGTTCGCTTAAAAAGGGGCCAACGTAAAGGCCACTTGTATTGCCTTGTTGCTCAATTTGACGAACAAACTCACTTAAAAGATCGCGTGCAAAGGTTTTTTGACTTTCATCGCGAATCATTTTGCCTTTGTAAAGCAACGTGTCTACAAGGCTTAAATTTTCTTCACTCATTTTATGATTCCTTCCTTAAACGTTAGGCACTTGCATCTGAAAGACCGAGTTCGTCTTTAAGTTGCTTAAGTTGATCAGGCTCATTCATGATTGTGCGAAGCATTTCATCCAATGCGTCGTTACCATCAAGCTTTGTTAAAAGATCCTTTAAAAGTGATCTGCTATTATAAAGCGCTGAAAGCGGCTCGATTTGCTTTACCACATTGAGTGGTTCAAATTCTTCCATTGACTGGAATTCAAGATCAACATGAATTCTCTTATCTTCTTCATTACTAATTTTGTCAGTAACTGTAAGACTCAAACGTGGACGAATTGACGACATAATCTCGCCAAAATTATCATTATCTAATTCTACAAACTTCCTGTTCTTTAATGGAACACGCTCATCTGTTTGGTGCCCTGACAAATCAGCGATGATTCCCATAACAAAGGGAAGTTCTTTCATTTCAATTGCGTTACCAATTTCAACATCATACGTGATCTGTACACGGGGACGACGAACCAGACTTAATTTATGTTGCGTACTTATTCCCATGGTGTTTCCTCTCTTTAAAAAGATGTCCAAAACTTCTTGGACTTTTATATCCTCTTACCTCCATTTAGACAGAAGAAAGTTAAGAACAGGTTAATTTGGGGGGGATAAAATCAATTTTGTTGCATATTTTATAAAAATAATGCATTTTTTTTATATATATTAAATTGTGATGCAAAAAAACAACACTTTTGAATGAATGTACTGATACTATAGAGGAATGAACTTTATGGAACAACAAATCTTGGAAAATGACACAGAATTAGATAACGATATTCAAGATCAAGAAGTTCCATCAGAAGACGGTACAAAAGATAACAAATCAAACCTAAACCTTATCGATGTTGATGATATGATCAACACACAAACAGCTGTTGATGTCGTCTATAAAATTGAAGACGGTCTTCATTCCTTTTCGTCAGATGATGGGGTAACCACAACCCATGTTACATATAAAGATGGCCAAAAGAATGGCCTTTGCCAAATGACTGAAAACGGACGATTACTTGTTGATATGATCTATGTTAAAGATATTTTGCATGGTCCTTTAAAGTATTACTTTGCCAATAAATCTGTTCAAATGCTCATGAATTACGTTAATAACAAGCTTCATGGAACCTTTATTCAATACTATCCAGATGGATCCATTCAAACGAAAATGGTTTATGAAAATGGTTTACAGCATGGAAAAATGGAAAGCTTTGACCCACAAGGCAATCTATTGCAAGAAATGTTTTATGAAAATGGCTTACTTGAAGGCCCTTCAAACTCTTTTTATAATGGTGAACTAATCGCTAGAACCTATTATAAAGAAGGTGTTGAAATAATGAATAAAAAGGCCGTTTAGATTTTAAAACTTAAAATAACGTCGTATGTTCCCTATATGGGTACTTATAATAATCACTGATAATATAATGGCATAAATTTTAAGACCAAACGATCCCAAATCTAAATAATAAAGAACGATTGGAAGAGTAAAAAAACTTAAAACAGCTGAAATTCCAAATGTCCTTGTCATTATATACCCCCCCCCCCACAAAAAAATACAGATATATCCAACAGATGGATTAAGGGCAAAAAGCGTTCCAAGGGCAGTTGCTACGCCCTTTCCGCCGCTTCTTTTAAAATTAGATTCACACTTAAATATCAAA
>JAGOTX010000133.1 GCA_018061565.1 Pseudomonadota bacterium | reverse complement strand
AACGTTGGCCCGTATTATTGATGTGCCTTTCACAATTGCTGATGCAACAACATTAACGGAAGCTGGTTATGTTGGTGAAGATGTTGAAAATATTATTTTAAAGCTTTTACAAGCGGCAGACTATAACGTTGAAAAAGCACAACGTGGCATTGTTTATATTGACGAAGTTGATAAAATTTCTAAAAAATCAGACAATCCATCTATTACTAGGGATGTTTCTGGTGAAGGTGTTCAACAAGCGTTACTTAAAATCATGGAAGGAACAGTTGCATCCGTCCCGCCACAAGGGGGCAGAAAGCATCCTCAACAAGAATTTTTACAAGTTGATACAACAAACATCCTCTTCATTTGTGGAGGTGCATTTTCAGGGCTTGAAAGAATTATTAGCGCAAGAGGGCAGGGCGTTGGTATTGGTTTTGGTGCAGATGTTAAAGCAAAGGGTGAGAAAAAATCAGGTGAACTCTTTAAAGAAGTTGAGCCTGAAGATCTTTTAAAATTTGGATTAATTCCAGAATTTGTTGGGCGTTTACCTGTGATTGCAACACTTCAAGACCTTGACTGTGAGGCTTTGATTGATATTTTAACAAAACCAAAAAATGCACTTGTTAAACAATATAATAAGCTTTTTGAAATTGAAGATGTTAAGTTAACATTTTCAGAAGATGCACTAAAAGCGATTTCAGAAAAAGCATTAGATAGAAAAACAGGTGCCAGAGGCCTTCGTGCGATTATGGAAAGCATTCTATTGGATACAATGTATGATCTACCATCCTATGAAGATGTTGAAGAAGTAGTCATCAACAAAGAAGTTGTAACGCAACAGAGTGAACCTTTAAAAATTCATGGCCTTAAAAAAATAAAAACAGAATCTATTGAGGAAGATCAAGCTTCTGTCGGTTAAATTTGATTGTTCTTTTAAAGAGGCAAAAAAAGCTGATTTTTATAAAAGTCAGCTTTTTTTATTGCCTTAAAATTCATATTTTGGATTAAGACTTTTTTAAGTTTAATTCGATACAATTAAAGTATGAATTTAAAATTTAAATATATTTTATGAACCAGATTGTTGGCGCTTTAATTGTTGGCGTGGTTGGTGGTTTAGTCATATTTGCCTTAGAAAAACTTTTATGGCCATATTTTGAAAAGCGTCGTGGTAAACCTGTTGCATATTCGTTGGCAAATTTTATTCATATTGTTATTAGTATATTTTGTGTCATTTTTATTGTTGTTGGCATTTTTAATCAATCAATTTTAAATTTTTTGGCATTTGGAACATTTTTAGGTGCAGGTGTTGGTTTTGCAATGCAAGGGCCTATTTTAGATTGGTTTTCTGGCATAATTGTTGATTTCGATTCATCTTTTAATTATGGAGAATGGATAGAAATAGATGGACAATGCGGTAAAATAATTAAGCAAAATTGGCGCTGCATAACAATTTCTACAGTTGATAATACGTTAATTAGCATTCCAAATTCTGATTTTTTAAAAAAACAATATAAAAACCTAACCAAAGAAGGTGGTTCCTGGGATTCACTTGAAATAACAATGGACCATACAATTCCTGTAGAACGGGTAGAATCTCTTTTTAAGGGGGCGTTATATCAACTCAAAACGGATTATAGCGATTATAATATTTTTGCAAGCAAAGTAACAGAAGGTGGCATTGTTTATGAATGCCGTTTCAAAATGTCAAATCCAAGCCTTAAAAGAACAATAAAGCATGATATGATAAAATATATAACAACTGAGCTTCATAAATATGATTTAGGCGTGTCCGAAACGTTTGGTGAATATATATTGTCAAAAAGGCAAAAAACCAATTGGGATATCAATCCAACAACGATTTTATTTGCCTTAAAAAATTGTTCCTTTTTTAATTATTTTTCAGATGTTGAGCTTGAAAGTTTGTCATATTCTTGTGATTTAATAAAATATGATGCGAACTCCAAAATAGTTAATATTGGTGATACGTCAAAAGATATGTATATCGTTGCAGAGGGGCTTTTAAATGTTATGATTAAGGATAAAGAAAATAATGATATAAGCGTTGCAAGATTAGCGCATGGAAATTATTTTGGTGAAATGGCTTTATTTTTAAAACAACCAAGACAAGCCACAATACAAACGCTGTCGCCTTGCTTGCTTGTAAAAATTTCAGAAGATACAATGCTAGAGCAACTCAAAAAACACCCCGAAATGGTTGATCACATTATTTTTAATATTCAAAGAACACTCGAATCAAATGCGTCCCTATTAAAACAACTTGATATTCATGAAGAAAACATCATCGATGTTTTAAAGAATAAATTAAAAAAGTTTTTTCATTTTTAAATTAAACTGAATCAATAGGATGAAAATTTTAAAAGAATATAATGAAAAGCTTCATATTTAAATTTTAAAAACTCTTGAAAGATTAATAAAAAACTATTCAATTTGTTATTTGAAAATGATCTATCAACAGGGTAGGGGATAATCCTAATAGATGGCGATTCTGTTGATAATAACAGTAATGAGCGTTTCATATGCAAACTTTCTGTAACCAAAAGAACGGATTTAATTTGCCTTTTTCGAATCCATTCTGCTGTTTTTTTTGCATTTTCATCTGTATTTTTTGCAAAATCATAAAAAACACATGCTGTATTAAGGTGTTCTTTTTTTAAAGCCTTTAATACATTTTTAAGGCTTGTATCAGCATTTAAGCCAGAGATATAAAGACAATTAGCCATGTTTTTTTCAAAAAGTTCAATT
>JAGOTX010000044.1 GCA_018061565.1 Pseudomonadota bacterium | reverse complement strand
GTGTAAGATTTCTTTCGGATGTATTCCTTTCCTAACTTGCTAATGTCAAGGGATCGCTCTTAATCCCTCCCCGCCTAATGCGTCTTACTACTTTAATATAGCAAACAGATATTAACAAAAGGTTAACAAAAAATGGTTTTCAAAAAAAATCCCCTCCCTCATTTAGTAAAAAAGTCAACAATCATAAAGAATAGGAACATTACATGCGTATTTTATTTTTAGGAGATATTTTCGGTCGATCTGGCCGCGATGTTGTTGCAAAATATCTGCCTTTATTAAAGCAAAAACTAACCCCTCATGTTGTTATTGCCAATATTGAAAACGCAGCACATGGCTTTGGAATAACGCCCAAAATTGCAGATGATCTTTTTGCCCTTGGTATTGATGTTATGACATCTGGCAATCATATTTGGGATCAAAAAGATATTATGCCTTATGCTGATCGTAAAGAACACTTTTTAAGGCCTTATAATTTCCCGCCTAAAACGCCCGGCAAGGGTTTAACCCTTTTTAAAATATCAACGGGTCAAAACATATTAGTTATTAACCTAATGGGTAGAACGTTTATGGACCCGTTAGACGACCCTTTTCAGTCAATCGATCATATTCTTTCAATATATAGACTAAAAGGCAATAATATTGGTGCTATATTTTTAGATTTTCATGCTGAAGCAACCTCTGAAAAAATGGCCATGGCCCATTATTTAGATGGGCGCATTTCTTGCGTTATTGGAACGCATACCCATGCTCCAACGGCAGATGCACAAATTCTAGATAAGGGAACCAGTATCCAAACAGATGCTGGCATGTGTGGTGATTATAATTCAGTGATTGGGGTTAAACCCTTAAGTCCGGTTTTTAAATTTACAAGAAAACTCCCCTCAGAAAAATTTTCACCAACAGATGGCTTAGGAACACTTTGCGGTGTATTTATAGAAACGGATGATCAATCAGGGCTTAGCAAGAAGATCAATCCTATCCGTTTAGGCCCTAGACTTTTAGAAACCCCTCTTGATTTTTAAAATGAAGTCATTTTCAAATTCTTTAAAAATCTTGATTTAACTCTTTGTTAAAATGCATTAGAATGAGACTAATCTTAATTTATGGGTATTTATATATGCGATTAATCTTTATTGTCCTTCTTTGTCTTTTTTCTCAGTTACCCCCCCCCCTCTTAGGTGCTCCGGTTATTGAAATTACAAGAGGACAAGTAAAACCTGAACCTATTTCGCTAGTACCAACGTATTCTAATGATGATTCAAGCCTTGCAAAAGATATTGATCAAGTCATTCAAAATGATTTAGATACATCTGGCGCTTTTAAGATTATGGACCCGAAAGGCTTTATTCAGGATAATCAAAGTCTTATTAAGGGCGGCATTCAGTATAATAGCTGGCATATCACAAAAACACGGTTTATTTACTTTGCAAAGCTTTCAAGCAGTGGTGGTAAAGTAACGGTTGATTTTGAACTGCATGACGTTGTACGCGCAAAAAAAATGGCCTCTTTAAAATTGGATGGTGATCACCGTAAATGGCGCCGCATTGCGCATATGATTGCTGACTTTATATATCACCAAGTTACAGGTGAAGACGGTTTTTTCAATACGCAAATTGCCTTTGTCGAACCAACCAACGAAAGAGGAAAAAACCATAATACATGCCTTAAAGTTATGGATATTGACGGCGATAAGGATTCAATATTTCAGCTAACGGATGGCAAAAAATTAGTCTTAACCCCCCGCTATTCACCGGACGGCAAAAGCATAGCTTACCTTATTTTAGACAAGAATAAAGGCGAAGTTTATATTGCAGATTTAATGACAAAATCCAGCAAACTCATGGGTAAATATGATGGTTTAAATTTTGCCCCCCGCTATTCACCCGATGGCAGAAGCATTGTGTTTAGCATTGCAAAAAATGGTTCAACCGCTATTTATAAACAAGACCTTTACACACGTCAGCTAACCCAAATAACTAATCATACCAATATCGATACATCCCCATGCTATAGTCCAGATGGCAAAAAAATTGTCTTTGTATCCGATCGCGCTGGAAAACCTACTCTTTATACAATGAATGCCGATGGTTCTGATCAGGTGAGAATTTCTTTTGGAAAGGGAAGTTACATGGCACCATGTTGGTCTCCAAGAGGAGACATGATCGCCTATATGCTTCAAAAAGGGGGGCAATTTTATATTGGCATCATGCATCCAGATGGCAGCGGAGAACGCCTTATTGCAACAGGCTATTTAGTTGAAGAACCCATTTGGACAAGTAACGGACGATTTTTAATATTTACCGTGCAACAAAGTGTTAGAGATAAGCAATACATTGTTCGTATGGACTTAACGGGTAAACATCAATACCAAGTTAAAACACCTGGTGAAGCCTGCGGGCCTGCTCTTTCGCCTCTTCTGGGCAGTGCAATCCCCAAATAATTGGCAATTTTTTATTTATCACTTGCATAAAATGCCTTTGAATGGTTATATTTATAGCGCAGGTATTTTAATTTGATTAAAGAAAAAAGAGCACGAAGTGTATATGGAATACTTGAGTGACCGATCGACGTATAATCAAATTATAAAGCCCCAGCTATATGAGAATTGAATATTAAAGGATCTTAAATACATGGAACAAAAAGCACTAGCTGAAAAAATTATAGCCACTTTAGAAGACAAAAAAGCCCTTGATATTAAATTGATTGATCTTCATGAAAAAGGTGCATTTGCAGACTATATGATTATAGCAACAGCAACGTCAACACGTCAGGTTTTTGCGTTAATGCAATATGTTGAAGAAGTGTATAAATCCATAAAAATTCACCCCCACGTTGAAGGAAGAACACAATGTGAATGGATTTTAATTTATGGTGCAGACATTGTTATCCATCTTCTTCTTCCCGAAACACGGGATTTTTACCAAATTGAAAAAATGTGGCAAACACCGTTTGATGATATAAAAGATCAAGACCATAAGACTCTATATTAATCAAACACAAAAAATAATGCCAAAAATTATTCTTTTAACAGGTGGTTCAATTAAAAACACACCTGAAGCGTTGTTGTATCAAGAATATCAAAAAAGAATTCACTATCCCATTACGCTTGTTGAACTCAAAAACAAAAAAGAAATGCAAGAAAGTTTTGACAAATATAAAAGTCAAACCCCCTCCTGGATTGCAATGGACGAAAAAGGCATTAATTTAACCAGTATCAATTTTTCCAAAATGATTCAACAAAATTTTGAAACTTTTAATACAATTGGTTTTATTATTGGCATTGATACAGGTATTGATGACGCAATAAAACAACAATGCATTCAAAAAATCTCCTTTGGGGCGCAAACATGGCCCCATTTATTGGCCAGAGTTCTACTGATTGAACAACTCTATCGAGCACAACAAATTATTCAAAATCACCCCTACCACAAAGTTTAAAAGTTAAGATAAATCAAAAAAATATCATCTAATTTTCATCTTCTCCATTTACGATTTTTTAAGATTTCAGCCTTTAAAATGAAGCTAGAATGGGAATTTTATTTTTTTAATGCGTTTATTGTCTTTTATTATTGCAGGATTGATTTTTCAAAACCTAATTGCTGCATCCTATATAGAAGATCAAATAAAAAAATTAGAAAATTATAAACTAATTGTCTTAGAGCGTTCAAAACTTTTTTTAAATACAGAAAAAGTTGTTTGTCAAAATTTATCTTTAAGCCTTGGTGAATGCTATCCAGATATGTCTAAACTAAGGTCCCTTCTCATGATTAAGGGATATTTATTAGATGAAAAAATTAAAGATGACTATCTTTTTGATGATTCCTTAAAAAATGCCGTTGAACATTTTCAAAAGCAAAATAGAATGAATGTTACAGGCGTTTTAGATACAAAGACCTGCAAAATTCTTAACCAATCTTTTGATGATGAAATATCTATGATCAATAAAAACATTAAAAGACTTGAAAGTTTAAAGTGTTCCCTTCAAAACAACCAAAAAACAGTTTTAATCAATGTTCCACAATATAACCTTTTATGTATTGATGGCGACTGTGTTGAAAAAGAAATCAATGTCATCGTTGGAAGGCCAGGCAGAGAAACCAATTTAAAGCAAGACCAAATCTTAGCCATACAAATCAACCCAAGTTGGACAATTCCAGAAGGTATTTTAAAAGATAAAATTAAAACATTTTCCAAAAATCCAAATTATCTTGATAAAAATGGATATAGCGTTCTGGATGAAGATGGCGATGAACTTGAACCCAATTCAATTGATTGGAATCAAGTTAGAAAAAATCCAACACTTTACCGTTTTAAACAAAATCCTGGTAAAAAAAATGCCCTTGGATTATACAAATTCGTATTGAACAACCCCGAAAACATTCATATTCATGGAACCAATCAACAAAATCTGTTTAATAAAGAAAACAGATCCATCTCTTCTGGTTGTATTAGGGTAGAAGATCCTAAAGAATTTGCAAAATGGCTTTTAAAAGGTCAAAAAGAACAAATTTGCCGTATTCATTCAGATAATTTAAAACAAGATTGCCTTGAAAAGGTTTTTACCAAACAAATACAAAAAAAATCAACTCAAAGGATTCGTTTAAAAAATCCTGTTCGTGTTTTATTTTCATATATAACCATGTGGATTGATGAACATGACCGCGTTTTTAAGAGTGACCCTTATGGAAAGGATCTCGCCTAGATAAATCTTTCATAAACCGGTATACTATAAAAAATTATAGTTGTGTTTTTTGATGTATTTAAAATTCTTTTTTTTGCTCTTCTCTTTGTTCAACTTTAAGTTAATAACAGCTTCTGAAAAATCAGAGACTCAAAAACAAGAAAAAATTGAGATCACGGCAGATGAATTAAGTTTTGATGATAAGGAAAAGAAAACCATTGCAAAGGGCAATGCTATTGTTACACATCGAACAGAAAAAGGTATCTATATTTTAAAAGCATACCGCATAGAAGCAATGCAAAATATGGATCAAAAGCAAAATGATGATGATAAAAAAAATCTATTTTCAGAAATTAAAGCAATTGAAAATGTTTCTTTAGAATCTGATGGACATAAAGTTACAGCAAACCATTGCACTTATTTTAAAACACGACAAGAAATAATTTGCGATGGAAACGTTCATATTGTTGATATTAAAAAAGGAACAACAATAAAAGGTAATAAATGTAAAATAGATTTAAAGCTTGAAAAATACTATGTTTTTTCAGAAAAAAAGGGAAAAGCTGAAATTGTTCTTTTCCCCTAATTTTTACATCTATTGTTGAGGCATTATGACAGGAGCACTACCTGGTACAACAGGTATTAATACGGGTGCTTCTGCTGGTATGCCCATAATTGGTGCTTCTGTTGTTGAAGCTTCTGGAGTCATTGACATGCCAGGAGCCCCCATAATTGGCCTTTCTGTTGGCATAGCCTGCATCATTTGAACATCAGGTAATTGTGCCATTGATCCATCATCTTGAATTTCTGGCATCATTTGATCGGCAAAAACTTCTTGCCCTGGAACCATCTGTGCTGGAACACCATGCATCGCTTGTCCTGGAAGCATTTGTCCTGGAACACCATGCATCGCTTGCCCTGGAAGCATTTGTCCTGGGACACCATGCATCGCTTGCCCTGGAAGCATTTGTCCTGGAACACCATGCATCGCTTGCCCTGGAAGCATTTGTCCTGGGACACCATGCATCGCTTGTCCTGGGACAACCTGTTGTTGTACAGGAACTTGTCCTGGAACCATCTGTGCAGCAATGGCTATCCCTGCTGTTATTGACACCATAAAAAGTGGTGTTAAAACTTTTAAACTCATAAAACTATATCCTTTCTTTAAATATAGATAAAACAAAATTTCCTATCTCCTAAGCATCATTCTACAAGAATAATGCTTAATTTTTTCTTAATAAAACAACTCTTTAAAATTAATGCTAACCAAGTGCTGGAATACCATTCATTGGATTCAAAGTTTTTGCTGCAGTCCCAGGAGCTTGTTCTTCTAAAACACCTCTATAATGGTCCATAACAACTTTGTATCGTGCATCTTCATGTACTTCATTTGGATTTTCAAAAATAAAGCCTCTTTCTGCAAGCATTTTTTGATCACGTGCTTGCTTTTGAGCGGGCGTTAATGGTGGTTTAGCGCGGCGTTCTAAAAATTCTTTAAATGTAAATCCATCACTTTCAATATTTCTAACGCAGAAGGAATCTTCATCTCCAAAAACTTCCATATTATCACCTACTTGTGCGATTAAACCAGAATTTCTGCCGCTTGGTCTAAGTACAAAACTATAGGGATTCTCTTTAACTTTTGCATAAAGCTCTGGATTCTTTGCTTCAATACATTTAAATGCAGCAAACGGCGTTCTGCAAACTTGCGCAGAACAGGAAATTTGAGCATTTTGCTGTGAAGCAAATGCATTTTGGGCTTGAGCTTGTTCAGCTGCTACTTGCACTTGATATTGCGCTTGTTGCTGTTGTTGTAACTGCATTGTTTGTTGCGCTTTTGCTTGTTTTTTAGCAGCAGCCTTTGCTTCTTCAGCTTGAATAGTTGCTTGAATAGCATTTTGTCTTGCTGCAATATCATTCTTATTAAATACATCTGCAAAATTAGCCGCAGTTTTTTGTACATCATCTTTAAAAAGGGGATCTAATGTTCCATCTAAAAATTTAATGTAATAATCAACTCTTTCAAGCTTTTGTAAGCAATTTGCATCTTGGTTAGGCATTTTATCGCCAAATCCATAAGTAATATAGGGCTCCGATAAAGGTTGATTTGTTCTTGGATTTTTATTTACAAAAGAAAGGGAAACATTAAACCCTTTTAAAAAATCATTCACAACCCTATCATAAACAGGTTTATATTTTGTTTTTAAACATCCATGAAAAGCAGTCCCTGCTGTTTTACACTTTCCAACCATTGTTGTATTACATTCCATCGCATGAAGATGTTGATATCCAAATACTAAAATGGCTGTTGTTAATACTAATTTTTTATTGATAATCATTATAACCTTTAAATTTTAAGTCTATACTCTTTAAAGGTTATCACTGAAAAGTTAATTTTTTCTTAATAAACATCTTTTTTATTAAAAAATTTTCAATACAGCATCAACAACTTTTTGTGCATTTGGCAAAGCAATTTTTTCTAAATTTACAGCATATGGAAGGGGCACATCCTCAGCCGTTACACGCACAGGTTCAGCATCTAAATAATCAAAAGCATTTTCAACTAAAATCATGGCAAGTTCTGCCCCAATACCTGCAAATGGCCACCCTTCTTCAACGCTTACAAAACGGTTCGTTTTTTTAACCGATTCAATAAGTGTTTCTTTATCTAAAGGCCGAATCGTTCGAAGATCAATAACTTCTGCAGAGATCCCTTTTTCTTTTAAAATATCTGCAGCTTCCAGAGCGTACCCAACAGCAATCGAAAATGCTGCAATTGTAACATCGGTTCCTTCCCTTAAAATCGCTGCTTTTCCAATAGGAACTAAATAATCTGGGTCCTCTGGTACCTCAAAAGATCGACCATACATCAATTCATTTTCTAAAAACACAACAGGATTTGGGTCTCTAATTGCTGATTTTAATAATCCCTTTGCATCAGCAGCAGAATAAGGTGCTATCACCTTAAGCCCCGGGCAATGAGCATACCAACTTGCAAAACATTGTGAATGTTGGGCACCCACGCGTGCTGCAGCACCATTAGGCCCACGAAACACAATCGGGCATCCCATTTGACCACCTGACATATAAAGCGTTTTCGCTGCAGAATTTATAATATGATCAATCGCCTGCATCGAAAAGTTAAACGTCATAAATTCAACAATGGGTTTTAAATTTAAAAAAGCAGCACCAACGCCAACGCCAGCAAATCCATATTCCGTAATGGGTGTATCAATCACGCGTTCTTTTCCAAAAACATCTAAAAGGCCCTGGCTTACCTTATAAGCCCCTTGATATTCTGCAACTTCTTCACCCATTAAAAAAACAGAAGCATCGCGGTGCATTTCTTCCATCATCGCATCCCGTAAGGCTTCTCTTACCGTTTGTATTTTCGTCATTTTTATTCTCCAACAAGGATATCTGTATAAAGTTCCGCTTCATTTGGTTCTGGAGATGTTTTAGCAAATTCAACAACCTCTAACATAATATTCTTAATTTTTTCATCAATAGCGTCAAAGTCTTTATCATCCATAATTTTATGATTAATAAGTAATGCCTTTGCAAATTCAATCGCGTCATGATGCTCTTTAATATCTTCTACTTCTTCTTTTGTTCTATATTTAGCAGGATCAGACATAGAATGCCCGCGATAACGATATGTTTTTATGTGTAAAAGGTAGGCGCCTTTGGTTCTTGCATGATTGAGTGCTTCTTTTGCAGATTCATAAACGTCAACCAGATTCATACCATCAACAACTTTTGAAGGAATACCATATGGTTCTCCTCTTTTAGAAAAGTCATTGTTGGCAGACCCTCTGTGTGTTGATGTTCCCATTGCATATTGATTATCTTCAACGATATAAACAATGGGTAAGTTCCAAAGGGCTGCCATATTAAATGATTCGTAGACTTGACCTTGATTCACAGCGCCATCGCCCATATAAGCAACACAAACGCCATTATCTTTTTTATATTTATGCGCAAAAGCCATACCTGTACCAATTGAAACTTGGGCCCCTACAATGCCGTGGCCTCCAAAAAAATTCTTTTCTCTTGAAAACATATGCATAGAGCCCCCCTTACCTTTAGAGTAGCCCCCTGCTCTTCCGGTAAGTTCTGCCATAACGCCTTTTGGATCCATATCACAAACAAGCATATGCCCATGGTCTCTATAACTTGTAATAACAGTATCTTGCTTTTCTTGGGCTGCTTGAATACCAACAACAACAGCTTCTTGGCCTATATAAAGATGGCAAAAACCACCAATGAATCCTTGTCCGTAAAGTTGACCCGCACGTTCTTCAAAACGGCGAATAAGCACCATTTGTTCATAACATTTTTTTAAACAATCAGGCGTCAAAGACCTTAAATCAAAATTCATAAAAAATACGATAATTTTAAAAGTTACCTTTTAAAAGCCTATCACAAAAAGAAAAACAAATCACTTATTTTAACATTTTTAAGTATGCAGACTGCTATCTTTCCTTAAAACTATATTATTTGTGTAACAAGCTTTTCAAATACTTAGCTGTATAGCCTTTATTCAATTGTATAATTTCTTCTGGCGTTCCTGTAGCAACAATTGAGCCCCCTCTGTGCCCGCCATCAGGGCCCACATCAATAATATAATCAGCTGTTTTAATAACTTCTAAATTATGTTCAATCACAATAACAGTATTCCCTTGATCAACCAACCGATGAAGAACTTCTAATAGTTTTCGAATATCTTCAAAGTGAAGGCCGGTTGTTGGTTCATCTAATATATAAAGCGTTTTGCCCGTTGACCGTTTGGACAATTCCTTTGCCAATTTAACACGTTGTGCCTCCCCCCCTGAAAGGGTTGTGGCTTGTTGACCAACATGAATATAGCCAAGTCCCACTTCTTGAAGCGTTTTAAGTTTATCACGCACACCTGAATGCGCTTCAAAAAACTCAACAGCATCATCCACCGTCATATCCAAAATATCAGCAATAGACTTATTTTTATATTTAACAGAAAGGGTTTCTCTATTATAGCGTTTACCATGGCATTGTTCACACTCTACATAAACATCTGGCAAAAAGTGCATTTCAATTTTTACAACGCCGTCCCCCTCACAGGCTTCACACCTTCCCCCTTTAACATTGAAGGAAAAACGACCGGGCGCATATCCTTTTGCTTTTGCTTCTGGAAGGCCTGAAAACCATTCACGAATATTGGTAAAGCAGCCAATATACGTTGCAGGGTTTGATCTTGGTGTTCGCCCTATGGGGGATTGATCAATATCAATAATTTTATCAATATTTTCTATTCCCTCTAATGCCTTAAAAACTCCTGGGATTTCTCGACTATCATTCAGTTGACGCGACAACGCTTTAT
>JAGOTX010000002.1 GCA_018061565.1 Pseudomonadota bacterium | reverse complement strand
CAGGATCTTTCCATCCTCTTTTAAATCATTAAGCTCTTCTTCTTTAAAAGATTGGATGACTTGTTCAACTTTTTCTCTAGAGCAGCGGCATTTAAAAAAGAGGGGCTTTTCATTATATATGTTAAGAGATGCCTCATGGAAAAGCCTCTGTAAAAGGGTGTTTGCTGATACATCTTCATTTAAAGCTTCATGTGCTTTTAAGGTTTTTAAAAAATGAAGGATCGTTATCCATTCTTCTATTTTTTGATCGCGTTCGTCATTAAGCGCTGATTGATCAATAGGCATTTGTTGGAGCATAATTGCTAAAACAAGACGAGAACCGTTTAAATGTGACTTTGAATCCTGCACAAATACTTTAATATCTGTTGGTATTTGATCTGACTGCTTGCTGTAGTGGGCCATACAGTCGGTTAATGTTTCGCCCTTTAGTTCAACAACGGCTTGATAACGAGATGTATCATTTTCAAAATCAACGGTAAAAAGCATACGCCCATTTAGAAAGATATCTTGAAGGGGGGGGGGGCTTGCTAAATCCTTTAGTTTTTCTTCATTAAATCTTGCATAGGCGCGAATACCGCCATTATGTTCAAGGTCTGCAACTAGAAGTGAAATAGGGCTATCCTTATCTGCAGAGACTTGAAGGGTTACAATGCTTTTTGTTTTTGAATCACTGCCAAGCACACAAATAAGCCCCAATATCTCTAACAAATAGTGGTTAACAATCTGTGGGTATTGATGTTGATCAATAATTTTTAAGGCTTCATCTTTTAAACAAACAATGCGCCCTTTTTGGCTGACATCAAACAAAGAAAAAGGTAAAACAAAATCTTCCATCATTATATTTTTTATAAATAAAATCTTGACTTTGACTATACAAATTCTATTTGCCTTTGTGCAAGGAATAAATATTGAAAAAATCTTTAAAAATAGCTATATTCTAGAGGTAATTATTAATTTAGTATTAGAATGACCGAAGAACTAA
Source organism: Pseudomonadota bacterium (assembly GCA_018061565.1). Classification (GTDB taxonomy): domain Bacteria; phylum Pseudomonadota; class Alphaproteobacteria; order Paracaedibacterales; family UBA11393; genus JAGOTX01. Next base: position 38,170 of record JAGOTX010000002.1, on the reverse strand, counting down.
AGATTAGTCGCGAAGCAGTTTTAGAATTGGCTGAAATTTTAAAAGAAACCAATTTAACAGAAATTGAATATGAAACAAAACTGGGCAGAATTCGTGTTGTAAAATCAGTATCTGGTAGTGTTCTACAAACAATGCCGCAGGCTTTGCCTTCCTCTTCTTCTACGAATCAAGAAAAGTCGCAAGAAAATTTAAATGATTTATCAAACCATCAAGGGGCAGTAAAGTCCCCAATGGTTGGAACGTCATATTTAAGCTCTGAACCAAATTCAGACGCTTTTGTACGTATTGGTGATTCAGTATCTGTTGGTCAAACGCTTTTAATTATTGAGTCAATGAAGGTGATGAACCCTATAAAAGCACAACGTTCTGGAAAAGTTGTTCGCATACTGGCAAAAGATTCAACCCCTGTTGAGTTTAATGAAGTCTTAATGATTATAGAATAAGTTATGCCTCTTTTTCAAAAAATATTAATTGCTAACCGTGGAGAAATTGCGGTTCGTATTATTCGTGCTTGCAGAGAGTTAGGCATTCAAACGGTTGCTGTACATTCAACGGCGGATGCATCCTCCATGCATGTAAAATTGGCGGATGAAAGCGTTTGTATTGGTCCTGCGGCTTCAAAAGACAGTTATCTTAAAATATCTAGCATTATGGCTGCCGCTGAAATTACAGGTGCTGATGCGATTCATCCAGGATTTGGTTTCTTATCTGAAAACGCAAAGTTTGCCCACATTGTTGAAGAGCATAACTTAGCGTTTATTGGCCCGTCTTCAGATCATATTCAATCTATGGGTGATAAAATTACAGCCAAGAAAACAATGATTGATCTTGGTGTTCCTGTTATTCCAGGATCGAAAGATATTATTTCATCAATCGATGAAGCTTATTTTCAAGCAGAAAAAATTGGTTACCCGGTTTTAATTAAAGCGTCCAATGGTGGTGGTGGAAAGGGGATGAAAGTAGCTTTTTCAAAAGGTGAACTGTTCCATTCTTTGAGTCTTGCAAAAGCAGAAGCTAAGGCAAATTTTGGATCTGATGATGTTTATATGGAGCGTTACCTTAAAAAGCCACGTCATATTGAATTTCAAATATTGGCCGATACATATGGTAATTGTGTGCATCTTGGAGAGCGCGATTGTTCGATTCAACGTCGTCATCAAAAAATTTGGGAAGAAGCATTAAGTCCTGTTATAACATCTAAGATGCGTGAAAAAATGGGAAAAACCATTACGCGTGCAATGTCTAAAATGGGGTATAAAGGTGTTGGAACATTAGAATTTTTATATGAAGATGGTGAATTTTTCTTTATGGAAATGAATACCCGTATTCAAGTGGAACATACAATTTCAGAAATGATTACAGGAATTGATTTAATTAAGGAACAAATTAAAGTAGCGGCTGGACAAAAACTTTCTTTTTCGCAAGAGGATATTGTTTTTAAAGGCCATGCAATTGAATGCAGAATTAATGCTGAAGACCCTAATACCTTTATTCCATCCCCTGGAAAAATTGATCTTTATCATGTTCCAGGTGGGCCTGGTATTCGTGTGGATAGTCATATGTATCAAGGTTTTACAATATCTCCACATTATGATAGCATGGTGGCAAAGCTTATTGCTTACGGCAATACACGTGAAGAAGCAATTGCACGAATGAAGCGTGCCCTACGTGAATATGTGATAACGGGTATTCAAACATCAATACCTCTTCATTTAAAGCTTGTGGATCATCCTGATATTGTATCGGGTGATTATACAATTCATTGGCTTGAAAACCATTTTTTAAGAGATTGAAGGTAAATAATCTTTTAGTGCGGGTTGATTCATTGCATAAAGCCCTGGTGCCGTGTCAATAGGTTCAAAATTATTATCCATTTTAATTTTTTCACCCAGTTTTGGTTTCAGCCATTTATACCATTCATCCCACCAGGAAAAATCTTTTTTAATATTTGTACCATTATTTTGATTAAGAACTTGATAATGGTATTTTTTTTGTTCTGGTGGATTAATAACGCCCGCAATATGACCGGATCCCCCTAATACATATGTTGCATCAATGTTAAATTTTTGAAGCCCTAAAGAAGATTCTTTGGGAACGATATGATCTTTCTCAGTCATTAGTACAAAAATAGGAATTTTTAGATTTTTAAACGATAATTTTTCACCATTATAATGATAGACACCTCTATATAGTTGATTTTTATAAAAAAACTTTTCCAAATAATCTATATGCATTCTTGCTGGCAAATTTGTTGCATCCATATTCCAATATAAAAAAGGATTGGGTTTTGGTTCTTTATTTAAATAATATTGGTGAACAATATTATCCATAATCATATTTTCAGCCCGCATTAAGCAGAACATTCTTAAAAGGTCTTTTCCACATTTATACCCCTTTTTAAGAATAGATTTTTTATACTCTTTAAAATTGAGGGGGCGAATAAAATTTTGTAGTTCTGTTAACTTAGTAAAATCAATTGGTGTAGCAAGGAGTGTAAGGCTTTCGATAAGATTTTTTTTATGCGCAAGTGTGGCAATACATGTTCCAACGCCCCCTAAACAAAAACCTAAAAGATTTATTTTTTTGTCTATAAATTGTATTGCTTCTTCTATGCCGTGTTCAACATAGTAATTAAGTGTTAGGTGTTTATCGTTTTCATCTGGGTTTTTCCAAGAAATGACAAAAACATCTATTCCTTTTTTTAAATTATATTGTACAAAAGATTTTTCATCTGTTAAATCAAAAATATAAAATTTATTGATCCATGGCGGAACGATTAAGATAGGCGTTTTATGTTTGTTTTTCTTTATAGGTGTATAGTGAATTATTTCCATCAAATCATTTCTATAAATAACGTTTCCCCTGCTTGTTGCTAAGTTTTCACCAAGTTTAAAACTTTGCACATCGCTTAAGGATGGAAGTTTCCCTTTTTTAATGTGTTCATTGAGGTTTGAAAAACCATTTATAAGGTTTTCACCACCCGTTTCTAATGTTAGTTTAAAAACATCCTTATTGGTCATCGGGTAGTATTTAGGGTTTAATGAAATGGATATGTGATTTAACATATGATCAAAATCATGAATTGATAATTCGTTGAGTTTATTTTGCAGTTCTTTCAAAAGTGTGTTCGTTTGCTTATAATTTGATTCAACGCTTTCAAAAAAATGTTCTAGCCAATAATTATTATAAAAACTATTTTTATCGTTTGTGTTTTTGCTATCTTGTGGTAATCTTTGCATAACTATCCCCTTTGAGTTTATTATATATGCCGATTCTTAATAAAAGGTTAATATTGCCAGATGTTTCACGTGAAACAAAAGAAAAATTAGATTCTTATTATGAGATTTTAATGCATTGGAATCGGACAATATCGTTGACAGAAGTTTTAAATAAAAATGACTATTATGCGCGACACATAAACGATGGGCTTGTTCTGTTTGATTTATTGAAGTCTGAAAATAAGCCAATCGTTGATTTAGGGAGTGGGTGTGGTATACCTGCTATACCATTAATGATTTTAGGCTTAAAAATTACAATGGTCGAGTCTGTGCGTAAAAAATCAGTCTTCTTAAATCATGTTATGAAGAATTTTGCGCTTTCAGGTTCTGTTTTGAATCAAAGAGTTGAAGAAATATTTTTCGAAAAGCCAATAATTGTGATTGCCAGGGCTTTAAAACCACTTAATAATTTGTTAGAGTATATGAATAGTGTTTCACGTGAAACGGTGGGCTTTTTTATTAAAGGAGAACGCATCGATGAAGAGATTGATGAAGCAGAAAGAAATTGGAGTTTTAGTTACCAGGTATATGATGGCGTTATTGAAGGCGTCGTTATTAGGGTAGACAATGTAGTGAGAAAGATGTAATGGCAGAAATAATCGTAATTGCAAATCAAAAAGGGGGGGTTGGTAAAACAACAACGTCTGTAAATATTGCAACAGCATTGGCGGCAGCTGATAAAAAAATTTTATTAATAGATATGGATCCACAGGCAAATGCTTCAACAGGTTTAGGGGTGACAAGGCAGTCAAGGAAGTTTTCAAGTTATCACTTGTTAATTGAAGCGTGTACAATGAGTGAGGTTTTGCTTAAAACCATGGTTCCAGGATTGTCACTCATCCCTTCTTCTATAGAATTAATTGGTGCAGAGATAGAGCTGGTGGATAGGTTTGAAAGGGAGCAGGTGTTGAAAAAAATACTTGAGCCCTATTTAGATATGTTTGATTATGTGTTTATAGATTGCCCGCCATCGATGGGATTATTAACTCTTAATGCATTAGTTGCTGCAAATTCTGTTATTGTGCCACTGCAGTGTGAGTATTATGCCCTTGAAGGGTTGAGCTATTTACTTAATTCAATACAGAAAATCAAAAAGAATTTTAACCTTGGGTTGGAACTTTTTGGTGTTGTTCTGACTATGTTTGATAAAAGAAGTGGGCTTTGCGCACAGGTTGCAAGCGATGTTCGATCACATTTAAAAGAAAAAGTTTTTAAAACTGTGATTCCCCGAAATGTAAAAATTTCAGAAGCGCCATCACATGGGAAACCTGTTTTGTTGTATGATGTCAATTCTGCCGGTGCGCAGGCATATATGGAATTAGCAAGGGAAATTTTGATGATTGATAAAAATAGGAGTGCTGCATGACAAAAAATACCGGACCAATGCAAGGTAATAATAAAACACCATTAGGGAAGGGGCTTGCTGCCTTGCTTGGTGAACTTAATTACGCAGAAGAAGGGCCAAAACCATATTCTGAAAAAGAAAAGTTTTTTGACCTTGATATATTAAAAATTCAACCTGGGAAAATGCAGCCAAGACAGTATTTTAACCCAGAACACATGGTACAACTTATTGAGTCTATAAAAGATCGTGGTGTTTTACAGCCAATTGTTGTTCGAAAAATGAGCGATGATAAATTTGAAATTATAGCAGGGGAAAGACGTTGGAGGGCAGCGAAGGAAGCTGGCCTTAAACATGTACCTGTTGCAACAATTTTTTGTACCGATGAAGAAGCTCTTGCAATTGGCTTGATTGAAAATTTACAAAGAGATGACCTAAATGCGATGGAAGAAGCAGAGTCACTGCAAAAATTAATGGTTAACTTTAGAAAAACGCAAGAAGAAATAGCCGCAACAATTCGTAAAAGTAGAAGTTATGTTGCTAATTTAATTAGGTTAAATTCATTGCCAGATTATGTTAAGGAATTGATTCGTACAGGTAAATTATCCGCAGGCCACGCACGCACATTACTGGGCGCTGAAAATATTGATGATTTGGTTAAACAAATTTTGAGTGAGAAATTATCTGTTCGTCAGACTGAAGATCTTGTTCGTGAACAAAATACAAATAGCAGAAAAAAGGCAGCATCCGGCACGCGGGTTCAAAAAAATATTGATCCTGATTTAGTTCTTGTTTCTAAGACTATTGAGGATGTTTTAGGCCTTCCTACAAAAATAGATATAACCAGAAATGGTGGTTTTATTAAGTTGAGTTTTGAAACATATGAACAACTAGATACTGTTGTTTCAAAGATTCAAGCAATAAAATAGATTTGAGGAATGAAATGAGTCTAAAAATAGATCACATAAATCTTGAAACACCTGTTATCTTAGCGCCCATGTCTGGTGTGACAGATTTACCCTTTCGTGTATTGGTTAAAAAGTTAGGGGCTGGTCTTGTTGTTTCTGAAATGATTGCGTCAGAAGCGATGGTAAGGCAAACCAAAAGAACGTTAAAGATGATCGAAAAAACAAACGAGAAAGCCCCTTGTTCTGTTCAGTTGGCAGGGTGTGATCCAAACGTTATGGCAGAGGCAGCCCGTTTAAACGAAGCTTTGGGCGCTCATATCATTGATATTAATATGGGGTGTCCTGTTAAAAAAGTGGTTAATGGTTGGGCAGGATCTGCCTTAATGAAGGATGAGCTTTTAGCCCATAAAATTATGGAAGCGGTTGTTAAAGCCGTTAAAATACCAGTAACCCTTAAAATGAGAACAGGGTGGGATGAGCAGAATAGAAATGCACCCAAACTTGCTAAAATAGCAGAAGAATCTGGCATTAAGATGTTAACTGTTCACGGGCGAACACGCTCACAAATGTACAACGGAAAATCAGATTGGTCATTTATTAGAACCGTCAAGGAAAGCGTAAATATTCCCGTTATTGGTAATGGGGATGTTTTAGGGGAGGAAGATGCAAGGTCAATGCTTGATATAAGCCTTGCAGATGGTGTTATGGTTGGCCGTGGTGCCTATGGAAAGCCGTGGCTATTAAATAACATTGCACATTATTTAAAAACGGGTAAAAAATTAGAAGAACCAACACTTCAAATGAAATACCAAATAATGAAAGAACATTTAGATTCTATTCTAACCCATTATGGGGAAGAGACAGGATCTAAAATAGCGCGCAAACACATTGGTTGGTATAGTAAGGGGTTGGATAATTCAACTTATTTTCGGGTAAATGTTAACCAAACAGAAAATTCAAAGCAAATGTATCAGCTTATGGATAATTTTTTTAAACCATATTTGTAGTAATTATATGAAAACAGATAACATGCTAACGTTAAAAGATAAATTTGATAATCTAATAAAGCAATCATTAAAAGCTTATTTTGAACAACTTGAAGGCGAAAATCCCGCGTCTCATTTTTATGAGGAAGTTTTAGGCCTTGTGGAAAAACCCTTGATCGAACAAACCTTAAAAAGTGTTGATTATAATCAAAAAAAAGCCGCTTGTCTTTTGGGTATAAATAGAAATACACTCTCTAAAAAGATAAAGCAATTTAATATTGATATTAAAAAAAATGTTGCAGCTTAAAGAATTTTTTAAATCTTTCTATATTCGAAGAATCCTCAATAATAAGGGGGATTTTTTACCTTATTTACTTGTTTTTCTGTCCCTTACATCCGGCATATTTACATACATTGGTATTCGAAAACAATCAGACCTCAATGAGACAAATTTTTCTAATTTTTTGTTGGTCTATGTTAACTTTGCTTTTATTATTTTGGTTTTTATTGCCGTTATAAGACGTTGGTTTAAAATTGGCATCTTGCAGAAAAAAGCGGGTGTACATACCTTTAAATTGCAAAAACAGATTGTTTCTTTGTTTTCTTTAATTTCAATTTTACCGGGAATACTTGTTGCAATTTTTGCCAGTTTATTTTTTAACTTAGGCGTTCAAGCATGGTTTGGTGAACCTGTTAAAAACGCTCTTACCGAATCAAAAGAAGTTATTCAAGCCTATTTTAGGGAACATGAAAAAAACATAGCGTTTGAAGCACAACAAATTTCAAACTATCTTCTACCTAAACTACCTGTTCTTATTAATGACAGAAAAGCATTTGATCTAGAACTTTCTAATTTGGAGGAAAATTTATTTTTTAATGAGAGTTTAGTTCTGAATAGAAAAAATGAAATTCTTGGAAAGTCATATTTAACATTTGCGCTTGAACTTGGTTCAATTCACGAAAAGGATTTTAAAAAAGCAAAAAGAGATGGTTTTATCACCAATATAGATAAAGATAGACTTCGTGTTTTGGTATTATTAGACCCTGTTGAAGATATTTATTTATACATTGGGAAAACCATTGATAAAAGAATTCTTGACCATCTTCAAATGAATGATAAGGCTTTAAATCTTTATTCTAATTTAGAAAAAAAACGTTCCGGCTTTGAAGTGACTTTTTTAATTGTTTTTTCAACAATTGTTATTCTTCTCTTATTTCTTGCCATTTGGTTTGGTTTAAACATCGCCAACAGAATTGTTTACCCAGTGTCAGAGCTTATTCAAGCAGCCCAAAAAGTAAGTCATGGAAATTTAGAAGTGTATGTTGAAAATCAAAAATTTAATAATGAATTAGACACATTGATTGAATCCTTTAACATTATGACAAACCAATTAAAAAAACAACAAAGTGATTTAATTGTAAGTCAAAGAAAAGCCACATGGTCTGATATTGCACGAAAAATTGCTCATGAAATAAAAAATCCGTTAACGCCTATTCAGCTTTCAGCAGAGCGTCTTAAAAGAAGATATTTAAAAGAAATTCAGTCTGATCCAAAAGTTTTTGAACAATGTATAAACACCATTATTCGCCAAGTTGAACATATCGAAACGTTGGTTAGGGAATTTTCAAGTTTTGCCAGAATGCCAGAAGCTATTATGCAAACGTTTGATTTAGTTGATCTTTTATCTGAAAATATAGCATTTATTGAAAATGCGAATTCTAAAATAGAATTTGAAAAAGTATTTTTGTGTGACAGGTACATATTTTATGGAGACCGCCAACAGATTTCACAAGTCTTTTTGAATCTTCTTCAAAATAGTGTAAATGCATTGGTTGAAAATCATATTCATTTACCTAAAATTAGGGTATCTTTAAAACCAGAATTAAATAACAGTTTTACAATAATTTTTGAAGACAATGGCATTGGGTTTCCAAAAATGGGGCGTGAGAAGTTGACTGAACCATATTATACAACACGTCAACAAGGAACGGGTCTAGGACTTGCAATTGTTGAAAAAATTGTCACAGATCATGAGGGTGATATTTCATTTTCGGATAGTCAATTGGGTGGTGCAATGGTTATTTTAACATTTAAGGGATAATTAAAGATGGCGTATGACATTTTAGTTGTTGATGATGAAAAAGACATCAGAGAATTAATTTCTGGAATTTTAGAAGACGAAGGTTATGAAACGCGTACTGCTGAAAGCGGATACTTAGCGATTGAACAAATTCGGCTTCGTCAACCGCATCTTGTTATATTAGATGTATGGCTTGGTGATAGTGAACATGATGGTCTTAAAATTTTAGAAGAAATTAAAAGGGACTTACCGTTTGTTCCCGTTATTATGATTAGTGGGCATGCAACCATTTCAACGGCTGTTTCTGCTATTAAAAAAGGTGCATACGATTTTATTGAAAAACCCTTTCAAACAGATAAGTTATTGATAACAATTGAACGTGCGATTGAATCTTCTCGGCTAAAGAGGGAAAATGAATCTTTAAAAAAATATGAAGATATTAATCTAAATCTTATTGGTTCAACGCCTGTGGTTAATCGTTTAAAGCAAGATGTGGAAAAAGCATCCGCTAATAATTGGCGAATATTTTTTTCAGGCCCATCAGGAAGCGGTAAAGAACAGCTTGCAAAATGCATCCATGAAAGATCCTCAAAATCTGGCCAGCCTTTTATTGTTGTTAATTGTGCGCATATTTTCCCCCATGAATTGGAAGCAGAACTTTTTGGGGCCGAATTTGACTTAGAGGATGACCGTCCAAGGCGTATTGGTCTTATTGAACAAGCGCATCAAGGAACATTATTTTTTAGTGAAATTACAGCGTTGCCACTGCCTGTTCAAGCAAAAATTACAAAGCTTTTAGTTGAGGAACAGTTTTCAAGACTGGGATCCAATCAAAAAATAAAAGTGAATATTCGTTTTATGGCAAGTTCTTCGCAGAATATACAAGATCTTATTGGTGATGGGCATTTTAGAGAAGATTTGTTTTATCGATTAAATGTTTTATCTATCCAGGTTCCAGCTTTAAAAGAACGTTCATCTGATTTAAAAATTATGATTTCAACAGTGTGTGATCAATATGCCAAACGGTATGGATGTTTAAGGCGTTCTTTCTCTGAGGATGCTATTGCGTTTTTACAAGTTTATAGTTGGCCAAATAACTTATCTGAACTTAAAAATATTGTGGAATGGACATTAATTTCTGTTCAAGATAAACAAGATACGATTATCACAAAAGAAATGCTACCAATGGACCTTTTACAAGCATCTAAAAATATTCTTCTTAAAAAATCGTCAACATCGGAACTGGCGATTTTACCCATAAAGGAAGCCAGAGAAATTTTTGAACGCGATTATTTACAGGCGCAAATTAATCGGTTTTCGGGTAATATAACGCAAACATCTCGTTTTGTTGGTATGGAACGTTCTGCGCTTCACAGAAAGTTAAAGCTACTCGGCATTACCGACTCTAAAGATGATCAAATAATAGAATAAGTGGGGAAAATAAAATGTTTAAGATAAATTTTTTGACAAGCTTTTTTATAAGTGTTGTGCTTTGTTCGTGTACAGGAGGAAAGCAAAATCCAAGACTCGATCAACGTGAGGAGAGAGACTTTAGTTTTGGGGCGTTGAGTGATAATGGATTTTCAATTTTTAAAAGTGAATCATCCAAAAAGAAGGATGACTTATGGAATGCATCACTTGAAGTTATAAAAGAATTTCCAATTCAAACATCCGATTATAATGGTGGAATTCTTTCAACCGATTGGCATACTAAAAATGATAAGAATATAAGAGAAAAGATTCTTATAAAAATAAAAGATAATTCTGATATAACTGTTTCTGTTTTTAAACAAGTTTTTGTTAATAATCAATGGGTTGATAAGGGCAGAGATCAAACTTTAGAAGAAAAATTAAGCAAAAATATTATTTCATAAAATATATAATTTTAATTTATGGTCATATAATTATTATTTGTCTGCTGTATTTAAAAAATAGGCTTAACATTTTTTTTAAAATATAATACAATTAGCCCATAAAACTAAAAATAAAAATAAAAAATGATACATAAACTTGATAAAATTGACTTAAAAATACTTTCTGAACTTCAAGAAAACGGTAGAATTACGAATATTGAATTATCCAAACGTGTTGGTATTTCTGCCCCTCCTTGTTTGAGACGCGTTAAAAACCTGGAAGATGCTGGGCTTATTTCTTCTTATCACGCGGTTCTTAATGCACCTGTTTTAGGTTTTTCTGTTACAATTTTTTGCGAAGTTGGACTTAATAGTCAAAACGAATCAGATTTAAGGAGTTTTGAAGAAATAGTTCAAAAATGGCCGCTTATTCGTGAATGTTATATGATTACAGGTGGATATGATTTTTTGGTAAAAATAGTCACACACGATTTTGATGAATATCAACAATTTTTGTCTACTTATTTGGCAAAACTTGAAAATGTGAATCAGATTAAAACAAGAATGGTTGTTCGGTCAGCTAAAAAGCAATCTGGAATTCCTGTTGAATTGATCCGATAAAAATTTAAAGAACTCTTAATTTTGATTGAGGCAAAGAGGCTTATTGATTTTTGAATAGTTTTGTTTTCTGATGGGGTCCGCCTAAGCTCCCAAATCGCCATTGTCCGCCCCTCCGCCTCACACGAAGCAATAGTCACCCGGACACATGTTCGTCTTTTTTAAAAAAAGAGACAGCGGTGCCAACCAAATGGGTTGAAGCCATTTGGCAAATCAAGTAGACTCTCACCTGTATACAAGGTGTTTCTACCCAAAGTAGGTTCGAAGGGCATTGTTCCTTAAGCTTTTTCTTAAGGTATGACTATGGTCAAGGAATCGCGATTAATTCCTCCCCGCCTATTGCGGCCCTCTAAAACGGAATTTTTATCGACCTTAATCACTTAAGATCTCATCGTTCTATTGTTAGATTAGCACATGAAAGATTAACAAAAAGTTAAGAAGAACAAGATTTTTTAAATTTTATCAACTTATTTTGGATAAAATCTTATTTTTATATCTGTTTTTTTTCTTAAACGCTTTTTTGTCGCTTTTGACTTCTATTTCTAAATCAAGAGTACACAATATTGGGTTTGCGTTTAAAATCTTAACCATAACAAGTTGGCCAAGCTGATAAGTCTTTTTTTGGCGTCGTCCAATAAAACGATGGTGATCTTCATCAAAATAATAAAAATCATCTTTAAGGTCTCTTACAGGCAGAAAACCTTCTGCTCCATTTTCAATTATTTTTATAAACAGTCCGTTTACCGTTACACCGGATATTACACCTTCAAAAAGTCTATTTTCATGCGCTTTTAAATAGTAAATAACAAAACGTTCAAATGTTTCCCTTTCCGCTTTAGAAGCTACGCGTTCTGTCGCTGAAATATGGTCTGCAATTTGAAGAAGTTCTTCTTCATCTGCTGCTTTTTTTGATGAATCAAGACTTAAGCAATGAATTAAACTTCTATGCACAACAAGGTCTGCATATCTTCTGATGGGAGACGTAAAATGGCAGTAGTGGTCAAGACTAAGGCCAAAGTGCCCAACATTTTTAGGGGCATACTTTGCTTGTGCTTGTGTTCTTAAAACCAATTCTTGAACAAGTGTTTCGTGATTGGTTCCCTTAACTTTTTTTAAAATTTCATTAAACAAGGGAGGGGATAATCTTCCACTTGGTACTTTAAATCCCAGCGATTTTATGACGTTTGAAAGGTTTAAAAAGCGTGTTGCATCTGGTGCTTCATGAATTCTAAAAATTGTTGGCTCTTTCTTTTTTAAAAGAATTTTAGCAGCACACACGTTGGCTAGAATCATCATTTCTTCAATAATATGGTGGCTTGTTAAATCTTTAGACGCATAAATGGACTTAGGCCAACGGGTTTGATCAAAATCAATTTTATATTCAGGCAAAAATAAATTAATTGTTCCCCGTTCAATACTTGCTTTTTTAAGGGTTTTAAACGCACCATAAAGGTTTAAAATTTCAGTTTTTAAATGTTTTGTTTTGCTGCTCCATTGATCATTAATCGCATTTTCTACTTGTTGATAAGTTAGTCTTGCGCATGATCTTATAAGGGCTCTTGAAAATCTAAAATCAACAATTTTTCCACTTTCTGAAATGTGCATATCCACACATAAAACGGCACGATCTTCGTTTGGTCTTAAGGAACATAAATCATCTGACAGATCATGGGGCAGCATTGGAACAACGGTATTTGGAAAATAGACAGAATTGCCCCGTTTTCTGGCTTCATGGTCTAAATGTGATCCCATTTCTACATAATGGCTAACGTCTGCAATGGCGACAATAATACGCCATCCATTGTTTGTTAGAGGCTCTGCAAAAACAGCATCATCAAAATCTTTTGCATCTTCACCATCAATTGTTACAAAAGGAATGTTTCTTAAATCTTCTCTGTGTTTAGAAGGGGGGGGAACTTTTCCCTTTTTTGCCTCTAAAATACAGTGTTCATTAAATTCAAAGGGAATTTTATTACGATGAATAGCTATTTTTGAAAACATCGATGCATCATTAAAGGACCCGATTTTTTCAATTAAATTAAATTCTTCTGTTAATTGATAAAGAATAACATCATTATTGTTTAACGTTTTAACGTGTTTGCCATCTAAACGAACCCCTGGAAAAGGATCTTTTCTATGAAGAGAATAAATTAAAGCCTCCTCATCGGATACTTTTTCAACCACACCAATCATTATTGAATTGTTTGAAGAAGCATTTAAAAGATGAATCTTTTTTAAGGGCTTTTTTCCTTTGTTTTTCATGAGGCATTATCCTATTCTTTGGCTGGGGGACCTGGATTCGAACCGGGGCTGCCCGGTCCAGAGCCGGGAGTTCTACCGCTAAACTATCCCCCAATATGAGGATTTATCCATAAATCTTATATGGTTACCTTTTTATTATACTCAAATTTTAAGGAATGCTTCAAACAAAAAGCGCTTATGTTAAGGTTTTTTGGCAAACATCCACATGAAACCGTTCAGGTCTTTAAGCGCGCAAACTCGATCTCCCCAAAAGGCATCATGGGGTTCCATTAAGGATATAGCTCCATGTTTGAGTGAATTTTTAAAGAAAGCATCAACATCATCACAATACAAATAAAGATTCATAGAACATTCAACACCAAGGGTGATTGGCGCTTTTGTTGTTCCACCAAACGCCCCTTCTTGTGCAAACATAATAAAGGCATCTTTGTATGACATTTCAACATGTTCTGGTTCTTCTTTGCATTCATTTTTGTTATGCCAAACAAAACCAAAAGCATTCTCATAAAAGGTTATAGCGTCTTTTGCATTTTTTACAGTTAAATAAGGTGTTAATGTTGGTAAATATGATTTATTCATTTGTTTTTTTGCTTATTAGAAATGACTTCATACTAATATACTTCATATAGATGGTCAATAATAAGTTAAATAAACTCTTGACTTTTTAATGCACGTGTATTATACAGAGACTAGTTAAAGGTCCTCAAAAAGAAAGGATCAAAAGCATGAAAAGAAGTTTAAAATCAGGATGGTGTGCAGTGTTTAAGTTTTGTGTGAAATCGTTAGTGTTTCTTATAATTCTTTCTTTTTCAATTATACTTGGATCTGAAAATGAGAGAGGACAAAATCCTTTCATTTTAGATCAGACAGAAAGAGTTGTAAGAATTTCTTTAGATGTCATAGATGTTCAAAAAGACCCTGCTAATCCTTATCAAATAATTTATGATGCTTTTGTTGAAGGGAGAGAGTTGGATGATGTGCATGCTAAGAAAGTAAGAGAACAGTTTATAGATCCATCGATGTTCTCTGGTATTTTTGGTACAAAAAAAGGAAAAAAATATAGCAAAAGTTATCTTTGGGCTCCAGTGTTCAGCTCTGGGAGTTCTTCTGATTTTTTTGACATTGCAGAAAAATTTCTCTATGACGAAAAATCTAAAGATGATAGGGCAAAATGGAGATCTGAAGTTTTTTTTGAAGGAAATTCTGTAAAAGATATATATTTTGAAGGAATACTATCAATAGATAGTTGCCAAGACCGAGGTATGGTTGATGTTGTTTTTAATAAACTAACCAATTTATGCTCTGATGACAAGGCTAACAGGAAAGATATCGATATATTAAACGCTTGGAGAAAAAGTATTGAAGAAGAAGCGTTATTAGATTTTACAAAAAATACATTTCTTGATGCAGAGTCAAAAAATTGGTCCACGGATAGGTTCGATCGTTTTGTTGTTATTACAAAGCCAATTGTAGCTTTCTTAAGTGGCCTATGTGTGTTTGTTTTAGTTTATCAATTAACGCCAACTGCAGTAGTCATAGAAAATATAGGGTTAGTTTCTTGGACAAATTCATCTCTTAATATATTAAACACCACTATTTTAAGCAATATAACAATGGATTTGTCTTTTAAAAGCGAAGATGAAACTTTTTTTAATATAACAGCTCAGGCTTATAAAACAAAACAGTCAAACCAATTATCGCCAACAATCATCCCTTTGTCTATTATTACCTTTATATCAACTTTAACCATTTTTATTTTCGATGCTATTAGTGCCTCTTTTCACTCCATTTTTTACCTTTTGAATAATGACGATATTGAAAAAGTTCCAGACGATATGATTCAAAAATTGTACGAGAAATCAAAAATTCTTCAAGAAAACGAAAATCGCAAAAATTATATAAAAACTATGAGCATCTATATAGTAGATACTTTCAAAAAGTGTTGGAGTTATTCTTCTGCTCAAAAAAAATGTTATATTATGATGGAAAAAAAAATAAAGAATTATGTTTAAGGGAGAAAACAATGAAGTATATTATTCTATTTTGTGGCATTGTCTGTGTTGTTTTTGGATCTGAGAATGTTTTTTCAGAACAGCAAATATTACTACTTGAGGAGCGGTTTAGAAAAACACCCTACAAAGATGTTTCTGTTGGAGATGCTCGGCGTATTGTTCAATATCTTATCACTACAGAAACAGAAACGTATGAATCATTAATGGATAAATTCCAAGAAGGTAAGGCTAGAGGTTATACTCCCAATATCTTACGAAAATTTGCTCAGGGACAATCTTATATACAGGCAGTTGATTACCTTAAAAATTATTATGATCGTACGTCTACATCTCTTATTTGCCGTTCAACAGCTCCCATAATTATAGAAAAACATTGGTATGATCCAATTTTAAATTTATTTCAAAGATCTGATTCAGAATCCTCTTCTGATTCCAGAAAAAGTGATAGGTCTTTGGGGTATTTAAAAAAAGATTTAGATAATAATCCAGAAAAAGAACCCTTCATTAAAAAAAGTAAAGCAGAAAAAAAGAAAGATTAATCCAAAAAAACGTCATTCCTGCGAAAGCAGGAATCCACAAATTAAGAATTTAAAACCTTTATTAAAAGTGTAGGATCTTACTTATCTGAAAAGCTAAAAAAAGTTTGGACATTAGATGGTTTTAAAAAAGATTTAGAACATGATTTAGAAGAGCAACTTAGAATGTATGAACAATAATAGAAGGAGAGAAAAAATGAAATATATTATTGCGTTGAGTGCAATGTTACAGCTTCTGTTTTCTGCTGAGTTGCAAGTTTGCCCCTTATCTAAAGAACAAGCGTTGATGTTAGAAAATAAATTTATGAATACGCCTTATAATGAAGTAACAGTATCAGAATCAAGACTTATTGTACAGTATTTGGTTGATTCCAAAACAGAAACCCTAGAATCTCTAATGAAGAAATTAAATGAAAATATTCGTTGTGGGTATTGTGTTAGAGCTTTAAATAATTTTTATTTAGGGATTCAAGGATGGGGTGAGTTCACAGAGCATTTAAAAAACTATTATACAATAACAAATTGTTCTCTTGTATCTCCACCAGTCATTATAGAAACACATTGGTATGATCCAATTTTAAATTTATTTCAAAGATCTGATTCAGAATCATCTTCTGATTCCAGGGAAAGCAATAAGTCTTTGGGATATTTAAAAAAAGATTGGGATAATAATGACGAAAAAAAACCACTCATTGAAAAAAGTAAAGAAGGAAAAAAGAAAGATTAATCGCCTAATTTGATCATTCTTGCCTTTTTCTGATTGTTTTTTATCCACAGAAGATACATTCATATAAAATTTAACTAAAAATTAACCAAAATCGTTTGTAATGCCATGGCGCTTATGTATAATGGAAGAGAGAAAGTTTCATTTTTTTTGGATGTTGACCTATGGCTGTTACAACGAAATCCCTTATAGCTCCCCAGATTCAGTGGCATGAAGGCATGTTGCTATCCCCCCACCATTTTCAACAATCGGATCTGCGTCATCATCAGGTTCTAATCCACCACATGTCGTTGGTGTCAGAATTTCATTGGGGTATTCGCTCTTTTAAGCTGGATCCTATCGTCCTTCCAGATGGTTTAATTCGCATTACAGAGCTTGAAGCCATTATGCCAGACGGGCTTATTATCTCATATAATATTGCACAGGCAGATATTCCACCTTTAGAATTTGACTTAAAACCTTATAAAAATGACCTTATGGGAAGTAGCTCCAATGTTCTTACCATTCAGCTCGCTCTTCCTCAACGCCATGAACATGCATCACCCATTGTTGGTGAATTTGCCCGTTATTGGTCTGTTGAAGGGAATGAAGTGAAAGACGACACAGCGCCTGATAATATTGTGAGGATCCCACGTCTTTTCCCACGTGTGCATTTAGCCGTTGGAACAACCCCCCCCCCTAGAACATTTTCCATTCCCTTAATGAAGGTTGCTTACCGTGATGAGTCCTTTGTTCAAACAAACTATATGGCCCCTTGTTTTTATATTTCAGAAGAAAATCTTGTTCATAAATCCTGCATAGAACTCATTCAAAAACTGCGTGAAAAGGCAAGTTATCTCTCTGATAAATGGCAAAGTCAAGCAGGAACCCCTCTTGCTGGTGAAACGGCAGCATTGCTTCGCCCACTGGTTGTTTCTCTTCCTTATTTAGAATCTGTTACGCACGGACGAAAAGCTCATCCACATCATTTGTTTGAAGCGCTTTGCCTTATTGCTGGTAATCTTTCAACATTAAGGCTATCTCATTTACCACCGGTTATGCCAATTTATAACCATCAAGATATTATGAGTTGTTTTATACCTGTTATAGACCATATTCACGCAATGCTTCAAACCATTGAACAAGCTTATGCGTCTTTCCTCTTTAATCAAAGGGATCGTCTCTTTACGCTTCGCATGCATGAAGCTTATAAGAATGATCGCCTCTATCTTGGTATTCGTATTCCAAAAACCATGTCAGAACTTCAGCTTAACGATTGGGTGAGCGATGCTATTATCGCAAGCGATGACGCTATTGATAGCGTACGCAATAAGCGTATTACAGGTGCAAGGCGCTCTATTGTAAGAGAAGGGGATATGTATCAACTTATGCCAACAAGGGGCGTTATTTTGATTGAGGTTGAAGTCGATCCCAATTACATTCGTTTTGATCAAAATATCAATATCTTTAACCCAGCAGACCATCCAGAAAGGCGCCCAACAGAAATTGTCCTTTATGTCAAAAAGGGATCCTAGTAAGGGGTAAAAATTAATGATCTATACATTCAATACATCTATATTTGTCCAAAACTTTCAAGAGTTCTACTATGAAGTTTTGCGCCAAAAAGAAAAAGCTCTGCGAACATTTGAAAATGAAGTTGGCCCTAATGAGGACGCAAATCATATCGAATCTGTCATTCAAGAAATTCAAAAAAAACTTCATCAAGTGTTAGAAGTTCATTCGCTTCAAGCGTCAAAAAACACAAGTGGTATTACCGCTAGCTATTTTAGGGACGCGCAATATGTCATGGTTTCATTGGCAGATGAAGTCTTTTTAAATATGGAATGGAGCGGTACCAAAGTTTGGCGAAAAATATTGCTAGAAGGGCAAGTCTTTCAAACACAAGTTGCTGGTGAACAATTTTTTAAACGGTTAGATGCTCTTTTACAATCAAGTGATCCCGCACGTTCAGAACTTGCTCAAGTTTATTTAACGGCCCTTTCTTTAGGTTTTAAAGGGCGTTATAACGAAGGAACCGATCAAGAACAACTCAATTGGTATAGGGATCAGCTCTATCTTCTCATTAAAGGGCGCCATAATGATCTTTATTATCCAGGTAAACAACGCCTGAATGAAGATCCTTATTCTTGCACAATTTCAGAACATCCAGGCAAAGGGCTTCCTGATTTAAAAACATGGGTTAGCACTCTTTTAAGTGTTCTCGTTGTTTATGTTTTTATCAGTTACATCGTCTGGCATAAACTCGCATCAGAAATGAATGTGGCTTTAAATGAAATATACCGTCAACTGCAAAAAAGTACCGTAACATGATACATTTTATTAATTCATTCTTTACAAAAATAGGCGATTATTTTGCAAAATTATCAACGCTACCAACGCTTATTTTGGTGCTGATAATTTTAGGTGTGTTCATCATGATTGTAACAATCATTATGGTTGTTATAAGTCTTCGTCAAGGTGCTAAAAAAAAGGCAGAGTCACCTCTTATTGCAGATGATCCCAATGCAAGTGATGCTGCTGCCGTTAAAGCGAGATCCCATAATTTACCCCCTCTTGGTGGTCCAGTTAGTGAGTTTCTTGTTAAACGTGGTTACCTTCAGGTGAGTGATTTAAGTAAATCATTCTTTAATGCGCTCGATTTTTTAAGAAGTTCGCTCAATTCTGCCAATTATAAATATCGTCTTCCGTGGTATTTACTGGTTGGGTCTGAAGAATCTGGCAAAACAGGATTGATGGAAGGTTCAAACCTTAATCTTCCGGTCGGTGCGCCAAGCTTTGGTGAACAAGCAGAACGGGCCGATTGTCGTTGGTGGTTTTTAAACCGTGGCGTTGTTTTAGATATTAAGGGAAAATACCTTATTAACGCCCGTGGTACAGGTTCAAATGAAAATGGGTGGAGATCTCTTCTCATTCTTTTATCTCGTTATCGTGCTGCACGTCCTATAAATGGTATTATTTTTACAATCTCTGCAGAAGAACTTTACGGTAAGTACCGCTTATCTATTGAAGAAATTAACGAACGTGCTAATTTTTTAGCGCATAAACTTCAAGCTGCTCAAAACAATATGGGGCTTCGTTTACCTGTTTATGTCGTTGTTACAAAATGCGATGTTATTCCAGGATTTCAAAGTGTTTGTGCAGAAATTCCAAGTCAAAATAGGCAAAATATTTTTGGTTGGTCATCACCTTACAATCCAACCATTGCCTTTTCATCCAAATGGGTGGATGAAGCGTTTTCAAGTGTTATGGCGAATCTTAATGACCTTAGAACAGATATTTTAGCGTCCAATAAACCACACGAAACGCGTGATGGTATATTTGTGTTCCCTGTTGAACTTTTAACCATTAAAGAACGTTTATCTATTTATGTTTCCAGCATTTTTAAAACAGATGCGTATCAAGAATCGCCCCTTTTACGTGGTATTTATTTTGTCGGCGACAGTGGTATTGAAGGTTTTAAATCTTTAAACATTGATGCAATTACCCAAAACCTAGAAGAACCTTTATCCGTTCAGGATGAAACGCGTGATATGTTGTCCCCAGGGCGGCGTAAAATTTTCTTTATTGATGATTTGATTAATGAAAAAATCTTTTATGAAGCGGGTTTGTCAAAACCACTATCGGGCAGAATTTTATCCATTAATCGCGGTATTAATCTTGCAAAAATAAGTACAGCGGCGTTTGCCGTTATCGGTTCTATAGGGCTTTATAATGCGTATGAACGCTTTTTAGAACAGCGCACTTATATGATGCCAGTGCTCCAAAAAATGAACACATTGCTTTATGAAATGCAAAAAATTCAAATTAATCAACCAAGTCAATCAACGCTTGTGTTTGAAACGTATGCAAGGGAATTTATGGATATGATGGAACGTATGCAAAATACATCGTTCTTTTCGGTCTTTGTTCCTGCTTCTTGGTTTAGCCCTATCCGTCGTGACATGAATGAAACGCTTAAAGTGTCCTATCAGCAGATTATTATAAAATCAATTTATATTGATCTTTTAATTAAAGCGCGTGGTCTTTTAAATTTAAGGCCAACACAAATGGATCAATCTGAATCTTTGGCATTGCTTTTAAAACCAACAACGGGTAAAGAATGGGGACTTGTTAAATCATATGTTCAAGACCTTAATAAGCTAGAGGAAATGGTCTTTAAATTTAATAACTTAAGATCCGCATCAGACGCCAGAGATTTGGACGATTTAGTCGCCTTTACATTTAATTCAAGACTGCCACAACAGTTTATCGAAAATTATAAATCCATTCGAAATTTGCTTGAAAACATGGTCTTTCCAAGTATTGATTTAACACCTTATCAATTCATGGCAAGGGAAACCCTTGGCGTTTTATATCAAAATTATTTAAATGTCATGTTTAATTCTGAAAGTGTAAACAGTTTGCCAGGGCGAGTGAATGACTTTCTAGCCAAGCTTTCTAACACGCATAATAAAAGGGCGCCAGATCTTAAAAGCTTTAGGCAATTTTCACTTGAACTTGCAGAAGGTGTTCGTTGCCTTGGCGAAGCCGGTAAAACATGGATGGACGCTGAATATTTTAACCCAGATAAAGAATTTAATGAACTTTTTGATTCTTTAGATGCAAATGAACGCTTATTTGGTAAAAAAGTAAGTCAATTTTTAATTGATCAAACAGCAATTGGTTTTGAAAACTTTAAGCAACAACTTAAAACCCTTAATTTAACGCTTGTTGGCTTTAAGGCAAAACTTCCAATAGCACCAATGCAAAAACAGAAGATGGAAACAAAATATTCACAAGGTATTTTAGATCTTGCGTCTTCTTTAGAAATGCTCTTTAACGAACCCTATATGTCTGAGGCAACGCATACATCCTTTAACTACCAAGTACCATCCGGTAAAATGCTTCGTTGGGATGCTAATCGAATTGACATTGCGTTTGAAATGGCAAAAAGTTTTGATGACTTTTTAAGCAAACATGTTGAAAACTTCCCCAAAATGATTCAAGAAAACTTGCGTATTATCGCGCGTGAAAGCTTGCAATCAAATATTGTGGATCTTGTCGCTCAAGCACAAAACTTTGTTTCAGTTCCAACAACCATGTCAGATAAATTGCAAGCAGAAGAAATTTTATCCAGCATGATTAATGATATTCAAAACGTTGGTCCAAAGTTTGTCAAACTTTTACAACTCATGAATCAAGGCACTGTTGGCTTTAGCTTTACAGAACTTAGAAATTTGCTTGGCAACAGCTATTTTTGGATGCTTTCTCAAGTTGAAAAACTACAAGGAACGCTCAGCCCCTTTACGGTTAAAGACTCACGTTTTAGTTGGTGGGACGGTAAAATCAATTCAGCGCTTAATGGCTTTGCCGTAAGGGATCAACAAGATCTTCAAGCCTATATGGATGTTCAAAAAGCTCAAATGAAGCGCCTTGTTGGTTATGCAGAATCCATCGTTGTGTTTTTAAGTTCCCCAGTTATGATGGAATCTCAAGGCGATAAAGTCCTTCTTAATAGATGGCGCAGAATTGTTGAACAATTTAAATCAGGCGAAGCAAAACAAGCCGGCAGTACATATTCATTATTGGAAGAATTTATTTTAAAAACAATGAATACCTATACAGCTGAAAATGTTACAACACTTATTAATGTGACAGACGTTAAAACAGCAACAGGCGATTATTTTTCTGAAATTATTCGTGGTCTTAAAAAAGGCCTTTTAGGGCGTGCAGAAGTTTTAAAACGTCAAGTTGGTATTAGTAATTACGAAAAACTGCTTCAAATTTATAACGACAAAATACGTGGTAAGTTCCCCTTTGTTTTGGATGTAAATGCCGCAAAAGACGAAGTAGAACCAGAAGCTTTACGTGAATTCTTCGCTAAGATGGATGAATTTGGTAAAACACCAGACAAAATCTTAGATCAAGTCTATCAACTTGGTGAATCAGCAAAACCCCTTGTCAACTTTTTAGAAAACATGGCCCATGTTCGATCATTTATTGAACCCTTTATTTCTGGTAAAGCAGATGGTGATACCATTAGTTTTGATGTCAAAGCAGATTTTAGAGTTAATCGCGATAGGGAAGCAAATGCCGATCGTTTGGTTGAAGGCTACCTTATGGTTGGTGATACACGCATAGACAAACAATCAAAAACGGCTCGTTGGTATGTTGGTCAACCGGTTGTATTTGGCTTTAAGTATAGTGATGGGGATACAAAACCCGTTGCGGATGCAAACACGCCAAATTATAGGGCTGAAGGTTCAACAGCAACCCTTTCATATGGTGGTCGTTGGGCGCTACTTAAAGCTTTAAAAGCGTCTGTTAATACAGAACTAACAGGTGATAGTAAATACTATGTTTTGGGCTTTAATATTCCAATAGCACAAGGTAAAACATCTGTTTTTGATCGCGTTACGTTATCTGTTCCTTCCACAAAAGGAAAAGCCGTTGGTAAAGAAATGCGCATGCCAGAATTTCCAGCAGATGCACCAAACGTTTCAGGCGACATTAAGGGATATTTAAATCAAGCTGCTCTAGCGGATGGACTTGTTGAACCTCAAGTTTACACGCCAAAGTCTTTTGATGAAGGAACGAATGCCCCCATTCCAGATGTCGGAATGAGTGATTATTCAAATATGAATACATCCGGTGGTAGTGGCGTTGTTAGTCCAAATATGAATGACCAAAAAAACAATAATTCTAATAATAATCAAAATAATAATAGTAACGGTAATAATAGTGGTGATAATAATGGCGGCAATACTGGTGGCAATACTGGTGGTCAACCGACATCAAGTAGTACCTCCCCCCCTCAACCACAATCACCGGTGGATATCTTAAAGAACAGCAGTAATGAAATAAGCAAACTTCTCCCTGGTTTTGGAAATAATGCCTCAAATAACAGTTCAAGTAATGGGTCCTCATCTTCTTCAACACCAACAACAGATGGTAACACAAACAACAGCAGTAGTGGATCAAGCCTTGCAGCAGATACAGCAAAAGCTTTAGGCATTGGAGGATAATATGAGAGCATCTAAAAAGCGTGTAGAGATCAACGATGAACGGTTGATCGCCCCCCTTGCAACTGAAAATGGCGTTGGTGAATACTTAAGGTATGAACCAATCTACGACGATATTAAAGAGGCAAGACGTGAAGATGATGATTCACTTTCTCAAGGAATTTGGGTCCGTGACCTTAAAAAAGCAGACTTTGCCCTTGTTGAACAGTTATCAAGTCAGTTACTTGAATTTAGAACTAAAGACATCCAAATCGTAGGTTGGCTTACAGAAAGTTGGATTGTTTTAGATGGCATTAAAGGATTTTATAGGGGCATTAAGCTTTGTAATCAAATGATTAATACCTATTGGAATAACATTTATCCACAACAAGAAGACGGCGATTTTGATGCAAGAATCCACTTACTTGAATGGATGAATGAACAATTTGCAACACGTATTATGATAACACCATTAACGTATCACCCTTTAATGCAAGAACGTGCAACGCTTACTCTTTCGGATTGGATTTTAGCACTTAATACAGAAACCATTGCAAAGCGTTCTACAGACTATGCAAAGCAAATTTCTGATGCTGAAAATAAAGGCAAGCTAACGCTTTCTGCTTTTAAAAAATCGTTAGCAACAACGGATGTTCATTATCTTCAAAAAAATTACTATTATAGCCAGCGGTCATTAGAAGAAATTAAATCCTTCTTTACGTTTTTAGGCCAAAAGCTTGGAAAGCAAGCAACAGGGTTTAACCGTATTAGAACTTGTTTGGACGATATTAGCCGTATTTCAAAAACCACGTTAGAACAACGTTCTTTACCGCTTGAGTATGACGAATCAGCACCTGAACAAACAGGAAATTATATTCACCAATCATTAGAAACGCAAAATTTTGAAGAAACAAAAAATGCCACTTTTGATGAAGCCGTTATAAACATTGTTGATTCTCCAGAAAAGGTTATATCTTCACAAACACGTCAAACACATGATCTGCACGATGATGTTATGAACATCACTGGCCGTCGTGAGGCTTATCAGGCTTTAAGGGACATAGGCCTCTTTTTGCAAAATTTAGATCCACATAGTCCAACGCCTTCTCTTATTGAATTAATCGTTGGTTGGGAAAATAAAAGCCTTCCCGCTATTTTAGAGGATCTATCGCGCTCTCCAAGTAATATTCAAATGCTGCTTCGTATGCTTTCATCAGCGCTTCCATCAACACATAATGCAGCTTAATTTTGTGTTTCCCTTAACACAAAAATGCTCATTACTTGCGCTGCTATTTTATCGCGTGTTTTGATTTTTAAGTTTTCTGTAAGGGTGCAAATTTCCATAACATAGGCTTTTTTTTCTTCTAATTGATGAATAATATTTTCAATCAATGTAGGCTTATCAAGCAAGTCATCCACAATAATGTATTTTGATTTTTCTTTTACATCAAACATAACATGCGGTTTGTTTGGGGATGCTAAATAAACGGGTATATTTAACAAATATCCAAGGCAACTAGCAACAGAAAATGACGTTGCAGATAAGGCAATAAAGCCATCTAAGGATTCTTTTTTATAACGGTCAAAAAAAATATCAACAGCAGTTTTAAAGGCTTTTGGGTTTGAATTTAAGTGTTCTGGATAAAATGCAATTTTCCCATCCTCTTTTTTAACGATTGCCTCTTGAACAATCTTATTTTTTTGAACATCACAAAAGCAACTAACTGTTAAGCTTAAGGTTAAAGATAGAACTTTTTTCATATTTATCTCTCTATTTATAGTCTAAAATTTCTTTAACAAAAGGAATCGTTATCGTCCTTTTTAAGAGAAGGGATTGCTTGTTCAATATAGTGCTTATGTCAAATACGCTTTGATAAGTTCTATCAAATCGAATGCTTAAGTAATCAATAACATCCGATGATACGTTTAAGCCAAATTGATGAAAATATTTAAAGTAAAGCGCTTTTAAAAGAACTTCATCAGGTGGTGAAATCTCTATAATGTGCGCCGTAAGCAACCTAGATTTTAAATCATTCAGTTCTAACTGATAGTGTTGAATAGATTGCTCTGCAACAAAAAGAAGATGTTGCCCTTTTGTTTTTAAATGATTAAAGAGATGAAAAAGAAAAGTTTGCTGCTCTAAGGACAATTCAGGTGGCAAATAACAAATGCAAGGTTCATAAATTTCTGAAATGACTTCTTCAGATAAATGAAATGAATTTAAATCAACAATGTTTGCATTATTTTCTTGCCCCCAAATAAGGGATAATTTCTTTTTACCACTTTTTGAAGGCCCTAAAAGAAATGTTGCAAAAACATCTGTTTTTTTAGGCCAATTAAGAATCCAATTATAAGCAGCTTCATTACTATCAGTCACAATAAAAGAAGAAGCCTCCTCTTTTAGAGATGTATCTTTAAAAAGAAAAGACTGCTTCAAAGCTTAACCCTATTGTTTTTTTAAGAAAATATTAAAAAAAGCGCGGTTAGTATTGCAATAACAATACCAACTTTGACAAATTTAAATAACCAAACATTGGTTGGAATCGTATTATCGTTTGCAACTTTAGACATGGCACCCCTTAATTTACTGAATGAGTTCATTAAATCTATCTCCATTATTACATATAATAGAACAAAACATGAAGTACATAAATTATTTTACCGAAAGTTTATAGTCTTTTTCAAACTGTTCAATTCCCTTATCTGTTAAAGGATGCTGAATCATTTGATGAATAATTTTGGCTGGAATGGTTGCAATATGTGCGCCAGCTTTTGCAGCTTGCAGAACATGAAGTGGCCCTCTAATAGATGCTGCTAAAATCATTGTATCTAAATGGTGTGTTTCAAAAATTTTTGCAATATCTTGAATTAAAATCATACCATCTTGACCAATGTCATCTAAACGACCAATAAAGGGGGAAACAAAAGTTGCACCAGCTTTTGCGGCCATTAATGCTTGCGTTGCTGAAAAACAAAGTGTTACATTGGTCATAATTTCTTCTTGAGAAAGAGCATAACACGCTTTTAAACCTTCCATTGTAAGGGGTAATTTTACTGCAATATTTTCTGCAATATTGGCAAATGCTTTTCCTTCACGAATCATATTTTCAGCATCTGTTGCCGTAACTTCAATGCTGACGGGCCCTTCAATTTTTTCACAAAATTGTGCAATAACATCTTCTGCTTTTTTACCACTTTTAGCAATTAAACTTGGGTTTGTTGTAATGCCATCAATAAGCCCTGTTTCTAATAGGGGAATTAATTCTTCAATGTTTGCAGAATCTAAAAAAAACAACATAATGTGATCACTTATAATAAAAAATTTACTTGATGGAATTTTAGAACGAATCTCTTGAAAAATAAAGGATAAAATATAATTTTATACAATAAGATATGTTTGAATTTTGGTTTTTATAAACTTACAATATAAGTTATCTATTTCTTTTGTTTGTTAAGTTTTTGAAAAATTTTCCACTTAATGCTTTTTTTTCAAAAATCCTTCAAGAATTAACCTTTTGTTAATAATTAGGCATACAAACTGAAGATACAAAATACTATTGAGAGTTACAAATGTCTGAAAAAGTATCAGCGCCCAAATTGTCCCCAATTTTTTCATGTGAAGAGCAGCAGTTAAGAATACAGCTTACATATGCTTATCGGTTATGCGCTCTTTTGGGGTGGGATGATTTAATATACACGCATATCTCTGTTCGTATTCCTTCAGAACCCAATCATTATCTTATCAATCCTTTTGGGCTTTTATTTAGTGAAATTGAACCGCACAATTTATTAAAAGTAAATTTAGAAGGCGAAATTATCGGTAAGAATCCGTTTGGTTATAATCCAGCGGGTGAAAATATACATGGTGCTATTTATAATGCTCGTAAGGATGTTAATGCTATTGTTCATTTACATACTGTAAATGGCATGGCTATTTCTGCCTTAAAAGAAGGGCTCTTGCCTATTTGTCAACAAAGCTGCCATTTCTACGGTAAAATTGCTTATTACGATTATCAAGGAATTTCCGTTGAAAAGGAAGAACAAGAAGACATTTTAAAAACAATGGGTGACAAAAATGTTATGATTATGAGAAATCATGGAACACTAACAGTGGGTTCAGAATTATCTGAAGCGTTTTGTTCAATGCATACTTTAGAAAAAGCAGCAATTGTTCAGCTTATGGCGCTGTCTACAGGTCGCGATATTGTGCTGCCTGAAAAAGAAATTTGTGAAAAAGTTTTAAATCAAACAAGTCAATTAAAAACAATTAAAAATTATGAAATTGAATGGAATGCACTTGTGCGAATGTTAAAGCAAAAAGAACAGCGTTATTATGAAAATGAACCCATTTTATTTATCAATAAAGATATCTCTGAAAATGAAGCTCCTTTAATTCCTATAGGAAATAATATTGAAGAAAATAAAAGCAATTATTTTTAAGTTTAATATAGCATTTTAATTATTTTTCAAATATGAATTATCTTTTTAAAAGGTTTTAAACTTGCATAATTTTCTATTTTTCTTGACAAATAAGAAAAATTTTTGATAGAGTCCAAAAAAGCTTAGAAAGTTATATGTTTATGAAATTTAGATCACGATTTTTTAAAATTAAAGCATTTATTTTAAAAATGGCTATAACAGCTTCTGCAATGTCGAATCCTTTGCAACCCGTTGTTGAAACAGACAGTACAAAATCATCCCAAACTGTTGTTCGTTTAAGGCGGCGTTTTGGCGAATTTAATCAACAAGACATTATGAATGCTGTCAAATTTTCTAAAAGTGTTTATTTTTGGAATGATGAAAAAGATCAATATACATCAATCCATCAGCATGAAGATCGTTCCTATGGTATATTTTATTCAATCGTTAAGAAGGATGATAAATATTACGTTGGGTTTCGTGGCAGTGATAATATGTCAAATTTTTTGATGGATCTCTGGTGTAATTGGGCAAGGGATAAAAATCGTGAAAACTTTTATCATAACGGAATGTTAAAAATTTTCTCTTCTCTTCAAAAAAATTTAACCAATGCTTTGAAGAAAATTGCATTGGATAAAGGGGAAAGTTTTGATTGTTTTCTAAATGAAAGTGTTTATTTTACAGGTCACAGTTTAGGCGGTGCTTTAGCTATTTTAGGAACACATTCATTTTTAAAAGATTATAATGCAAAAATTAAAACAATATGCTTTGCAACCCCCCATGTAATGGATGTTTTATCTGCAAACGCATTAAATAAAGCTATGAGTGATAAAATTATAAATTTTCAACAAGACTACGATCCTATTCCTGAAGTTTTCAATTTTGGTCATTATGCTGTTAATAAAGTGAATGATTATTTGAAAAGTTTTTTTAGTACAGAAAATCCTGCTCTTGATATGTCTATTCTTTTTAAATATTTTTCTTATTTCTTTACGCATCCGGCGGCACATCCAGGGCAAATTGTTAAAGTGCCTTATTTAGGCAGTATGCTGAATGTTGCCACTGCACATAAGATCAATAGCTATATCCATGTCTTAAGTGCTTATTTCAAGGGAGAAATAAATGAACTTGATTCTTATTTTTCCCCTGAAACATTAAGTTTTCATGCTGATATGGTTATAAGTTGTAATGTGCGTCGTAAAATGCATCATATGATTGATTCTCTATTAAAGCCTTTGGATTTTTATGGTTCATTTAAACAATTCGTTTTTCCATAAAAAGCTTGATTCATTAATACATTTTACTGTAGAGTCAAAGCACAAGAAAAAGCACTGTAAAATAAGTAGGATTATATGTTATCACGTTTAATGGGTTTTATGTCTGCGGATATGGCAATCGACCTTGGAACAGCAAATACGCTTGTCTATGTTAAAGGTCGTGGTATTGTTTTAAACGAACCATCTGTTGTTGCTATTGCATCCCATAAAGGTAAAAGGCAAGTTTTAGCCGTTGGTGAAGAAGCTAAATTAATGTTAGGTAGAACACCTGGAAATATTCAAGCAATTCGCCCTTTAAGAGACGGCGTTATTGCAGATTTTGAAGTCGCAGAAGAAATGATTAAGCATTTTATTCGAAAAGTGCATAATCGTCGAGGCTTTGCAGCGCCACAAATTATTATTTGCGTGCCGTCTGGTTCCACAGCCGTTGAAAGACGTGCGATTGAAGAATCAGCAGAGCGTGCTGGTGGTCGTAAGGTATATGTTATTGAAGAACCAATGGCTGCAGCAATTGGTGCAGGGCTTCCTGTGACTGAACCAACAGGGTGTATGGTTGTGGATATTGGTGGTGGTACAACAGAAGTTGCTGTTTTATCCCTTGGTGGTATTGTGTATGCGTGTTCTGTTCGTGTCGGTGGCGACAAAATGGATGACGCTCTTATTAACTATATTAGAAAGAATCATAATCTTTTAATTGGTGAATCCACAGCAGAACGTATTAAAAAAGAAATTGGTTCAGCTATTATCACACCTGAAAGTGATAATATTCATCTTTCTATTAAGGGAAGAAGCCTTATTAATGGTATTCCTAAAGAAATTGAAATTTCACAACGTCAAGTGGTGGAAGCTGTTTCTGAAGTTGTTGCACAAATTGCAGAAGGTGTAAAAACAGCCTTAGAAAATACAGCACCTGAACTTTCAGCAGATATTGTTGATCGTGGTATTGTTATGACGGGGGGGGGGTCTCTTCTTTCAAACTTGCATCATGTCATTGCAGAAGCAACAGGTGTTCCTGTCTTTTTGGCTGAAAATCCACTTTACTGCGTTGTTTATGGTACTGGCCGTGTTTTAGAAGAAATGCAAACATTAAGGGCCGTTCTTGCAAACGGATAAGGGGATATTTGGATGTTAAAGAATCTTTTTTTTGCTTTCTTTCTTATAAGTGCGGTTCTTCCACTTCAAGACTCTGAGCTTTTTGCTGCTTCTAAAAAAAAATCTATCAAGAAGAAATCTTCTAAAAAAGCAAACGTAAATAAGATCAAAAAAACAGTTCCAGAAACAAAAGACGATCTTAAATCAGAATCTAAAGAGGGGATAAATGCCCCTTATGCATTATTGTATGAAGATGAAACAAATACAATTTTGTTTGAAAATAATGCAGATAAAGAAATGGATCCTGCATCTATGACGAAGATGCTAACCGCTTATGTTGTTATGGATCAATTAAAAGCGGGTTTAATAAAGCAAGACACGCTTTTTACAGTCAGCAAAAATGCCTATAGGAAAGAAGGATCCACCAGCTTTTTAGAACTTGATTCTAAAGTTAGTGTTATAGATCTTTTAAAAGGTCTTATTGTTCAATCTGGTAACGATGCAGCGATTGCTCTTGCAGAAGGTATTGCCGGAACAGAATCAGCATTTGCAGAAATGATGAACAAAAAAGCAAAAGATCTTGCTATGGAAAAGACCAATTTCACAAATAGCAGTGGTATTCCAGATGAAAAACATAAAACCACAGCACGTGATCTTTTAATCCTTGCAAAACGCCTTCGGGAAGATTTTCCTGAATTTTATCCTCTTTGGTCTGATTCATCATTTGAACATAATAAAGTTAATCAAATGAATAGAAATCCTTTGTTAGATGATAAAGATTTGGGATGTGATGGTATTAAAACAGGTTGTAGCAGTGTCAGTGGATACAGTTTAACGGCAACATGTTCTAAAAATGGACGTCGTCTTTATGCCGTTATTAATGGACTTAAAGATAAAAAAGATCGTGCTGTTGAAGCGCGTAATATTATGAATTACGGTTTTAATGTTTTTGACACCTATCGTTTGTTTGACGCTCAGCATGTGGTTGATGAAATTCCCGTTTGGTATGGAACAGCAAATTATGCAACCATTGGCTTTTTAAAACCTGTGGCCTTTACACATAAAAAGTTTGATCCCAAAGATGTTAAAGTTGAATTTCGGT
Organism: Pseudomonadota bacterium; assembly: GCA_018061565.1. Lineage (GTDB taxonomy): Bacteria > Pseudomonadota > Alphaproteobacteria > Paracaedibacterales > UBA11393 > JAGOTX01. Next base: position 6,700 of record JAGOTX010000002.1, on the reverse strand, counting down.
ATGATGAATCCCTTAAAGCCCCTTTAGCTAAAGGGGAAGTTCTTGGAAAAGTTACAATTCAAATTCAAGGCGAAAAAAATATTGAAGTTCCAATTGTAAACCTTGTTGAAATTAAAGAATCTGGATTTATTAAGAAAGCATATGATTCTTTAATGCATCTTTTTGGTGCAAGGTCTTATAAAGGGGATAAAAAAAACCTAAAGCCTATTATTCACATGACTGAAAAGTAAAGAAAGAAAAAACATGAAGTTTTTAGACGAAGCAAAGATATATGTTCAATCTGGTGATGGTGGTGCTGGTTGCGTTAGCTTTAGGCGTGAAAAATTTATTGAATACGGTGGTCCTGATGGTGGAAACGGCGGAAGAGGTGGGGACATCTTTATAGAAGCCGTTGATACACTTAATACGTTGATAGATTACCGTTATCAACAGCATTTTAGAGCCGAAAAAGGCCACCACGGAATGGGGCGTCTTCGCACTGGTAAAGATGGCTCAGATATTGTTTTAAAAGTTCCCGTTGGAACCCAAATTTTTGATGATGATAAAGAAACACTCCTTGCTGATTTTATAGAAGTTGGACAGCGTATTCGACTCTTAAAGGGTGGGGATGGTGGCTTTGGAAACGATTATTATAAATCATCGACCAATAGAGCGCCAAGAAAAGCAACACCAGGTTGGCCGGGCGCTGAACGTTGGATTTGGCTCCGATTAAAACTTATTGCAGATGTTGGTTTAGTTGGGCTTCCTAATGCTGGAAAATCCACATTTTTATCTGTTGTAACGCGTGCAAAGCCTAAAATTGCAGATTATCCTTTTACAACGCTTAATCCACAACTTGGTGTGGTTTACATTCATGAAAGGGAATTTGTTTTAGCAGATCTTCCAGGTTTAATTGAGGACGCACATCTTGGTGTGGGGTTAGGTCATCGCTTTTTAGGGCATGTTGAACGCTGTCGTGTGATTATCCACGTGTTGGATGCAACATCTGAAGATATTGCTAAAGACTATAAAACAATTCGAAAAGAACTTGAATTTTATGATGCGGGCCTGGAACATAAAAAAGAATTTATAGCCCTTAATAAGTGTGATTGCTTACTTCCTGAAGAAGTAGACGAAAAAATAAAAGCCCTAAAAGGCGTTAAGGGTTTAAAGGCTGCATCAGTATTCCCAATCTCAGGTGTTAGCCGTCAAGGTATCGATTCTTTACTTTCTAAAGTATTAGAAACCTTACAGCAGGATGATACGTTAGATCATTAAAAGGAACAATAAAATGTTTCAAAAACCGTTCATAAAACCAAAAAATCCATGCTTTGGAGCAGGACCTGTTAGAAAACCAAATGGATGGGATATTTCCTTAATTAATACAGAAATTTTAGGCCATTCACACAGGTCTGAAATTGGTGTTTCGCGCATACAAGATGTCGTTGATGCAACCAGAGATGCCCTTCATATTCCAAAAGACTATTATGTAGCCCTTGTTGTTGGTTCTGCAACAGCAGCCATGGAATCAGCACTTTGGAATCTTGTTGGTGCTTTTGATATAAGAGTCCTTGATTTTGATACATTTTCAAAAAGATGGGCGAATGATATTTTGAAAGAATTAAAACCATCATGCGCTGTAAAGGTTGATGTTACGCCATTTCGCAGTATTCCAGAATTGATTGATACAAATTCAAAAGAGGATCTTTTATTTTGTTATAATGGCAGTACATCGGGCGTTTTAATGCCTTCCCTTGATTGGCTTTCATCAAAAAGAGAAGGCCTTGTTATGTGCGATGCCACATCCGCAGCCTATAGTGTGCCATTACCCTTTAAAAAGTTGGATGTGACTGCTTTTTCATACCAAAAAGGCTTAGGGAGTGAGGCAGGTCTTGGGTGCTTGGTTTTAAGCCCAAAAGCTTATGCTCGGTTACAAACGTATACCCCAAATTGGCCAATTCCTAGAATACTACGCTTAAAAGATGGTGATAACGCTGTCTTTAGTGCTAAGCTTTTAAATACCCCCTCTCTTTTAGTATTAGAAGAAATATTATTTTGTCATAGCATTTATAATGCAGAAAGTGCTTATAAAACATCTCGTGATAATCAAAATGTTTTTAAAACTTGTTTAAATCAGTCAACTCTATTTCAGCATGTTTTAAAAGACGAAGCGTTGCAATCTTGCTGTTTGGGTGTCTTTAGTATTATTGATCCTGCTTTTTTAAAACTGAATGAAGGTGATCAACGTAAAGTTTTATCTCAAATGACAAGTCTTTTAAAGCAAGAAAACGTTGCATATGACTTTATTAACCATTCAGAACAACCGCCAAGCCTTCGCATTTGGTTAGGTCCTACAATGGACAAGTCCGATATTGAAAAACTTTTCCCGTGGTTAGAGTGGGCATATCAATATCATTCCTATTATCACGAGGAGGTGAAGCGGACGGGTGACCCATTATAGAATTTCTATATTTTTTATGAAAGAGGGTGGTGTTTTTGTAAGTTTTCATTGATTATAAAGTTGACTTTTAAAGATTAAATATGGTAGAATTCCATTCATATATTTAAAATTTTTTATTCATGACTAATATTCGTAATATTGCAATCATTGCTCACGTTGACCACGGGAAAACAACTTTGGTTGATACTCTTTTACAACAAAGTGGTACCTTTAGGGCGCATCAAAACGTCGCTGAACGTGCGATGGACTCTAATGATCTGGAACGTGAGCGTGGTATTACCATTCTTGCAAAATGTACTTCTTTAAATTGGAAGGATACCCGTATCAACATCGTGGATACACCAGGTCACGCGGACTTTGGTGGCGAAGTTGAACGTATTTTAAGCATGGTTGACGGCGTTCTTTTACTTGTAGATGCCGCTGAAGGCCCTATGCCACAAACAAAATTCGTTTTATCAAAAGCTTTAAAGTTAGGGCTTAAGCCTATTGTTTTAATCAATAAAATCGACCGTTCTGACGAACGCCATCAAGAAGTTTTGGATGAAATTTTTGACCTTTTTGTAAGCTTAGATGCAAATGACCAACAGCTTGATTTTCCAACAATTTATGCATCAGGCCGTAATGGTTGGGCTGTTGTAGATCTTGCTGATCCAAGAGAAAATCTTCACTGTGTTTTTGACTTAATTTTAAAGCATGTTCCATCCCCTGTTCAAAAATTGGACCTTCCCTTTTCAATGCTTGTAACAACGCTTGAATCTGACCCTTATTTAGGGCGTATTTTAACAGGTCGTGTTGAAACAGGAAGTATCAAAACAAACACAGCAATTAGGGCATTGAGTCATGATGGTTCTGTTGTTGAACTTGCTAGAATCTCTAAAATTTTAAGCTTTAGAGGGTTAGACCGCATTCCTGTTGAACATGCTGAATCGGGTGATATTATTGCAATTGCAGGGCTTACAAAAGCAACAGTGGCAGATACAATTGCCGTTCCAGAAGTTGATCAGCCTTTAAAAGCGCAACCGATTGACCCTCCAACGCTTTCCATGCAGTTTTCAATTAACGATTCTCCCCTTGCTGGTCGTGAGGGTTCAAAGCTCACATCCCGCATGGTTGCAGATCGTCTCTTTAAAGAATCTGAAGGAAACGTTGCTATTCGTATTACACAATCTGCAGAAAAAGATTCTTTTGAAGTTGCAGGGCGTGGTGAACTTCAGCTAGGCGTTTTAATTGAAACAATGCGTCGTGAAGGGTTTGAACTTTCAATTAGCCGTCCGCGTGTTCTTTTTAAAACAGACGAAAATGGCCAAAGGTTAGAACCGTATGAAGAAGTCGTTATCGATGTTGATGATGAATATTCAGGTTCTGTTGTTGAATCTTTAAGCCTTAGAAAAGGCGATATGGTTGACATGCGTCCATCTGGTGGTGGAAAAACGCGTGTTATTTTCCATGTCCCATCCAGAGGGCTCATTGGCTATCACGGCCTCTTTTTAACACAGACACGTGGAACAGGTGTTATGAACAGACTATTCCATGCCTATGGTCCATACAAAGGTGAAATTGAAGGCCGCCGTGAAGGTGTTCTTTTATCAACAGGGGACGGTGAAGCTGTGGCATATGCACTTTGGAATTTAGAAGAACGGGGCACACTTTTTGTAAACCCGGGCGATAAAGTTTATCAAGGCATGATCATTGGTGAAAACAGCCGTGATAATGATATGGAAGTGAATCCTTTAAAGGCAAAGCAATTAACAAACATGCGTGCTTCCGGTAAGGACGAAGCGATTCGTCTGACCCCCCCCCGTACCATGACGTTAGAACAAGCCATAAGCTACATTCAAAATGATGAACGCGTTGAAGTAACGCCAAAATCTATTCGTCTTAGAAAAGCGATTTTGGATCCTAATGATCGTAAAAGAGCTGAGCGTTCACAAAAAGACTAAAATGACATCTGCTGCCGATTTTTTTGGATGGGTCTCTTTAATCACAACATTAATTGGACTCATCCCTCAAATTATAAAAGCGCATCAATCAAAGTCTACCAAAGATTTGTCGCATCTTTACCTTATTAATTATCTCGTGTGTTCTATCAGTTGGGTTAATTATGGGGTGCTAACAGATGCACATTTTGTGGTTTACAGTAATGTGTTTGGCACATTAATGTGTTTATTTTTAATGCTTCAAAAAAGAACCTATGATCAACATCTTAAAAAATAACCCTATTTTTGTATTCAAGTCAGTCTTATGTTTAGATGGTGATTTACCGGATCTTACTTTTTTAAAAGCAATAAACGTTCCCCTCATTGCAGCCGATGGCGCCCTTAATAAATTAGCTATTAATGATATTTGGCCATTATGTGTGATTGGTGATCTTGATTCTGCAAAGCAAGAATATCAAAATAAGGTTAAAACACTTAAAAATATAGATCAAAATACAAATGATTTTGAAAAGTCTTTAAGCTATTTAAGCGAAAATAATCTTCTTCCAACCCTTGTTTTAGGGATGAATGGCGGATATTTAGATCAAATATTAAACAATATTGACATCGCTATTAAAAACGACGTCATTATCTATACCCCCCCCCTCATTGGCAAAATTTTAAGAAATAAAACAGTTCTAACGTTAGAAAAAAATACTAAAATTTCCCTTTTTGGCAATGCTGTTCTTTCTACAAAAGGCCTAAAATGGGACTTAGAGAATGAAAAACTATCATTTGCTTTTAAAAATTCAGCCTTAAACAGAGTTCAAAATGAAGAGGTTGTATTAGACATTAAAGAAGGCTTTGTTTTATGCCTAATTTATACCATTCCTATTAATGATATGGGTATTTAAAGATCTTATATAACCCACGGTCTAATCCCTAAAGATTGTTTAATTGTTTTAACTTTAAAAGGGTCAAGCCATATAAAATGCGTCCCATCTTTTTTTAAATGTGATCGATCAACAATATATATGCTTTTGTCATAGCATTTTTTAAGATATCCATTTGTTAAAATTTTTGAAGGGCAATCTATGTTTTTTAAAATATTTTTATCAATTTCCCAAGGGTTAAAGATCAATGTAATTTCTTTAAAGGGTTGTTCTATGCCAAAAATTTTATGGTCTAAAAAACCTTGCTCTTGGCGCCATTGATTATAGAAGAATGATCCTTTTGTACCTTTTACTGGGGATATATAAAATTGTTCATCCTTTAAATATGCAATGACAGAACCATCACCTGCCATATAAATATCTGGAATATGGCTTTTATCAAAAAGCGTCATAAATGCACTTATAATGAAAATATAACCAATATGACGAATCCGCGTTGTAAACAAACAAACCCATAAAAAACCAAATCCAAATAAAATAGCATACGTTACAGAAGGTTGAGCAATTTTAAGATTGGATCCTGGCCAATTACCAACTGTATGAGCAATGTAAATTAAAATATCAACACTGTATCCCCAAAGGTCAAAAAGCAATTTGTAATCAATTGTGAAATAGGATAAAACACAAAGTGTTGCAAGGGGCATAATAAACAGTCCCGTTAGGGGGATTGCTAGCATATTTGCAAAAACAGCATTGAGTGTGTATTGATTAAAATAATAAAGGCTAATGGGTGTGGTTGAAAGCGTTGCAATTAGGGTTGTTGTCATAACGCCAATGATATAAACAAAATATTTAGCGAAAGGTTTTTTCTTTAAACTCCATAATTTTAAATTCCACCAAGGCTTTTCATAAAATGCAATAAGCCCTAAAACGGCAGCAAAAGATAATTCAAAGCTTACAGATGTCGCACTTTCTGGAAAAACAAGCAGAATTAAAAAGGCTGCAATTGCAATTGATCTGATGCTTAAAGGCTGACGGTCCAATATAACACTTATAAAAATAAGGGATGTCATATAAAAAGATCGAATAGCAGGGTAGCCGTATCCTGAAAGGGCAACATAATAATAAATTGCAGGTATACTTAAAAAACAGGCTATTTTTTTTGTGTTAAATCGTCGCGTAATGGGTGGAATACAAGCTAAAATACGCCTAAAGACTAAAAAAATAAGTCCTGCAACAAGGCTAATATGGAGTCCTGAAATCGCTAAGATATGCGATAATCCTGAATTTGCAAAATCTTGACGGACTTCATTTGATATGCCGTTTCTAAAACCTGTTGTAACGGCGATCGCAATTTCACCTGCTTGGCCGTTTATATGCTTTCGAATAAAATCGGTTAAGTTGTTACGCGTTTTTTTGATAGTGGAATTTTCAGACTTTTTTAAAGAATG
>JAGOTX010000043.1 GCA_018061565.1 Pseudomonadota bacterium | reverse complement strand
TTTGTATATTGTTCACGGTCATTTGTGCCTGCATCGTTAATGCCTGAAGGGTTTTTAAAAAAAGTATCTTTCATGCCCAGTTGCCTGGCTTTTTGAGTCATTTTTTTTGCAAAATTTTCAACAGAGCCTTCAAGACCTTCTGCTGCAACAACAGCAATATCATTGGCAGATTTTACAACCAAACTTTTTATAATATCTGAAACTGAAATGCTTTTTCCTATCGGTATGCCAAGTTTAGAAGGGGCTTGTGCTGCTGCTCTTGGGGAGACTGTAAACCGTGTGGATAAGCTAATTCTTCCATCACTCAGAGCTTCAAAGATCATATAAAGCGTCATTTTTTTAGCTAAAGAAGCAGGATACCTTTTTTCTGTTTCATTTGTTCCATGAAGAACTTGACCTGACTTACCATCCACAACAATTGCTGCATACTTTTCAGGACTTGAATAAGCAACAACTAAAAACAAACAATAAAAAAGTAAAAATTTCACCAATTAACCATACATTCTACAGAACCTCACCATTCAGTATACGGGATTCAAAAATAATTGCCAAGTATGTGAAAAAATATTATTGCTGTTATTTTGCTATGTTAACCTTTAAATTCATTAACATTTTAGATATGCCATATTTTTAGAGATTCAGATCCCAAACATTCTTTAAATAATAAAACAGAAAAACAAAAAATATTGCAAATCTGAAATAGGCAACCATAGTATTTTGTATAAAATCGTTAGAATTGACTTTTAAGCTTACAATCCTTTAAAATAGTAAAGATTCTATATAAAAGTGGTTTCTTTATTTTTATGAAGGCAAGCTTACCTAAAATTGTTTTTCTATCTGCATTAGGAAATGCTTTAGAATTTTATGATTTTACAATTTGTGCTGTGTTTATTCCAATTTTAGCGAAAGTATTTTTTCCAAATATTGACTCATCAATGGCTATTTTTTATGGAATTTTTACATTTGGTGCTGGTTTTTTTGGGCGCCCTTTTGGCGCTTACCTGTTTGGTTATATTGGCGATCGTTTTGGCCGAAAAAAAGCACTGTCTTTAACAGTTGGTTTAATGGGTATTCCAACACTTACAATTGCAAGTCTTCCTGGGTATGATACAATTGGCATTTTAGCGCCCATTATTCTTGTTCTTTGTCGTATTTTACAAGGGCTTTGTGCAGGCGGGGAATATAATGGTGCCGCTGTTTTTGCACTTGAACATGATAATGGTAAACATGCAGGACTTGTAAGCGGTTTAATTGTAGGGTCTGCAATTATTGGTGCCCTTTTAGCAACAATTGCCGGGCTTTTTGTCTTACAAGAACATATGCCAACATGGAGTTGGCGTATTCCCTTCGTTTTTGGTGGTTGTATTAGCCTTATGGCATACGTTGTAAGACGTTCCTTTCAAGAAACAACAGCCTTTATCAAAACACAAAAAGAAGACCATAAAAAACAACCTCTCGCTGAAATATTTGCAGATCATAAAACTGAATTTGGCGTCAACATTCTTTATGCTTTTGTAACAGGTGTTTTATTTTATACAATGTTTGGTTTTTTAAATCTTTATCTTTCGCGTTATCTTAAGTTTTCTGTTTTAGATAGTACTTATTACAATATTGTTGGGCTCTTGTCATTTATGTTTTCGTGTATTGGATTTGGCAAATTATCAGATATCATAGGCCTTAAAAAAGCCCTTTTCTTACCTGTTATATTGGGAATTATCCTTAGTCCTTTTGCATTTTATTATCTGCAAGAAGGGGATATTGTTATTGGCCAAATCTTACTTGGCATTATTTGCGGTTCATATTTGGGACCTGGACATTGCTTTATGTTAACGCTTTTTCCAGCACATGAACGCTATACAGGAACATCCCTAAGTTTTAGCATCGGTATGTGCCTTGCTGGCAGTTCAACAGCTGGCATTTTAGTTTACCTTATTGATACAACCTGTAACCTTTATATTCCGTCTATTTATTTAAGCTTTTGCTTACTAAGCATTGGTCTTGTTTTGTTTATGTACAATAAAAAGAAAAATAACGTCATAAACGATTATTAAATGTTAGAATTCTTTAAAATGGCATCACTGTATCCATCACTTTATGTCCCCAAGGCTTATTGGCAACATCGCTAATATCTCCACGGCCAGAATAAACAATGCGCATTTCAGCAACTTTATCGCTTGTAATGGAATTGTCGGATCCAATATCCGATCGTCTGACGATACCTGTTAATTCAATATCTCTTATTTCATTTAAAAGTTTAATTTCTGTTCTGCCTTTTACAACCATATTGCCATTTGGTAAAATTTGAATAACTGTTGCAGCCACTTGAAATTGAATTTTATCTTGAAGGTCATACTTACCAGATCCCGAATGGGATGGTTTAGATTCTGTATTAATCCATCCCTTAACACCTGGATCAAACCCAGAAGGCAAGGCTTTTGCTAATTTTTGATCGAGTCCTAAAAGTGCAGATCCTGTTGTGTTCATTGTTGAATCACGACTAATTGAAGGCGTAAAACTTGTGGATTCTTTGTTATCAATTAGAACATTAACGGTTACAAGGTCCCCTATTTTGCAGGCTCTTTGGTCCTTAAAAAAGGCTTTAGATCCTGTTTGCCAAAGGGAATTCATGCGGTGTTCAACAGGTGTTGGTGCTGGCATTGGCATGCTAACAGGTGTATAACCTTGCATCATTGTTGGGTTTTGAATTTGGCTTAGTCTTGGCGATTCACCAATTTGAGAAAGTTTTTCAGCAGCACATCCCATCAATAAAAAGGAAAGTGAGCTCAAAATAATACTGTTTTTACACATCATAAACATTACCTTTTTATAGCTGAATTTTTACATCTTGGGATGAAACAACAAACGCCTCAACAACTTTTTTAGGTTGCTTTGGGTCATGTGTTGTAATTTCAATAGGAATAATATCTTGTTTTGAACCATCTTTTAAAGCAACCCCTTTGTTTGTAATTTTAAGTGATTTTTTTTCAAACGATACACGAATAATAGCCCCTTTTTTGATAACAACAGGTGCTTGTAATTGCCCTTTTAAAAGGGGAGTATTGGGTTTTAAAGCCATATTTTTTGGCATTAATCCCACCAGTTGTTCTTTTTTTGTAAGGTAAGAATGGCTTATATCATCTAGGGATACAGCTTGTAAAACAATATCATCCTCATCAATTTCTTCCCCAATTTGTAAGGGGCGTTTTAGAACAGGAATGGCCATTTTATAAATAATTTTTCCGCTGATTTTTTTTATTTTATTGTCTTTAAAGCCTTGGACATCTAACTGAAAACGACTATTACTTTGCAAAAGTTCCAAATCTTTTGCAGCTAATGTTTTTTCTTTTTCATCCCCCCAGGCATCCGTCCAATAATCAAGACTAATATCAAAGTCTTGACCAATCAACTTTTGGGAAAGCTCTGCTTTAATCAGCATTGTAACTTCGTCTTTAACTGCTGCTTTTTGGTCTGCAAATAAAAATCCAAAAAGACTTAAAAAATAAATAATAAAACGTGACATAATTTTAAACTCCTTGTGTTACTGATTTCCAGCATTCATCTGTTGTTTTAATCACTTTTGTAAGGGCGTTATAGCTTTTTTCAATTGCAACCATTTCAACAATTTCATCCACCGCTTGAATGTTTGATCCTTCATAAGCACCTTGAACAAGGGGGCCATTAATACTTGATCCAGGTGTTGAAAGATTCGCAGTACCAGAAGATGTTGTCGTTGCAAAAAGACCATTACCAAGTCGACGAAGACCAGATGGATTTAAAAATGTTGCTGTTTGAATTTGGCCAACCAATGTTGGCGTGCCAGATACATCTGCATAAACTTCACCAACGTTGTTAATGGTAATATCTTGCATATTGGTTGAAAATGTAATATTTGGGTTAAGGGGGTAACCCGTTCCTGGCATAACCAACCTTCCAGCATTGTCTGTTTGAAGGTTGCCAACACGTGTGTATCCAAGTGTTCCATCCGGAAGGGTTACTTCAAAAAAGCCATTTCCATCAATATAAACATCTAATGAACGACCTGTTTGAATCCGTTCCCCTTGTTCAAATGAAAGATAGTTTCCAACAATTTGCACACCTGTTCCAATTTGATAACCCGTTGGACTAACTGTTCCAGATTGGGATGTTGGCGTTCCTGCTAAAACAATATCACGGTAACTTCTATCGGTTATCACAATAAATTCTTTTTTACCAGCCGCTTCACTTGATCGCGCAAGGTTAGATGCCGATTTTTGAAGCCTTGCTTCTTCTGCTAAAAGGCCAGAAACAGCCACATTCATTGCATCACTTAAACTCATTTTATTCTCCTTTAACCTTTCTTAGGCGATACATTGACCGTCCGCTTGGTTGTTTTTTCCATTTCATCAATCATTTTTTGTGTGGATTCAAAATTACGCTGTGTTTTTGTCATCTCTACAATTTGCGAAATGGCTGAAACATTTGAATTTTCAAGTGCTTTATGAATCACACTTCCTTTAAATTCTTCCTCTGCATCAGGGGTTGTAAAAATGCTATTACCTTGATATTTAAAATTACTGGCATTTTCAAAACTAACAACACCAATTTTTGAAAGAATTTGTCCATCTGCAGAAATAATACCTTTATCACTCACATGAATATTTTTTTTGTTGGATGGAATTTTAATATGATCACCATTTTCAGACAGAACAAAACCACCATCACTTGTTATTAAGCTACCATCTGAAGAAAGGAAGAATTGACCATTTCTTGTATAAGCATTTCCTTTAAGCGTTTCAACTTTAAAATAGCCGTTCCCATTAATTGCAAAATCTGTAAAAGACCCCGTCTGTTTTAGGCCTCCTTGCGTTTGATCAAAATCTATGTTGTTGATCATCATAAAAGACATTCTTTCACCTTCAGGTGTTTTTTGAACATATTCTTTAAAATGAACTTTCCCCTCTTTTGCACCTGGAATATTAGACCGTGTGAGGTTATCTGCAATAATAGCTATTTTTTGTTGTTGCGCGGTTTGGTTAGCAGCCAATAACCCGCCATGTTTTTTATCTATAAATTGTTGAATGTCAAAAATTTCACTCATAAGCATTTTCTTTTAAAAATCTTGCTTTAATGTATGCAAGTTGCATGCCAAAAAATTAACATTAGATTTTAAAACAAAACAGAATCATTATTTAAATTTGCCATCTTTTAATTAACAAAATATTAATTTTTATTTTATAAAATAAATATATAAACAATAGTAGTATATATATGTCATGTTGAACGATTATAAAGAACGTCATAAGAATAACAAACATCACGATAGTATCTACCATCAGATTGATAGACTTTTAGGTACCCCCCCCCTCTCTTCAAATGATTTGGCAAGTTTAAAACAATGGATCAACCGAGTTGAAGAGTATCTTTTTCAAAATCATCATCATATTGATGTTGACCGCATACTCTATATTTTTTCTTATCTATATTCCCATCATAAAGAAAGCCGCAGTCTTATTGACTTATCATTAAAAAACAAAAATATAATTCAAAAACTTTTAATATTTTCGTATGACACGTTGGATGATTTAAAACCTAAAAAACTCAATATTATGCTAAAATCATTAGAAATATTAAAAGTGGAAATCCCCCAAAAGTGGATCCTAAAATGGGAAGATGTCACTTTACAATTATTTAACACGCTCACACCGCTTGATTTCATTTATTTTTTTGATGCATATTTAAGCCTCAATACCTTTCATAATCGTGAATGGATGTCTCAGTGGTATAAAAAAACATATATTATGTTAGACTTTTTATCTGAAGATGAATTTCAAAAAATGACCCGAATCTTATCAAAGAAAGAAGCCTTCATTCCCAAATATTGGCTTTTAAAATGGGCATCTGTCAGTGTTTATTATATTGCATCCCTTGAATTCAAAACATTATCCTCTTATCTTTCTATTTTACAAAAATTTCAAATAGTAGATGAAAAAGTATATAGTAAATTACTCAAAAGGTTTGACGAAATGCTAGAAGCAAATTCACTTTCAGAAATCACCTATCATTTAAAGTTATTTTCAAAAATTAATATAACCTTCAATAAAAATATTTTCCAAAAAATTATTAAACGGATGATCTTTGAAAAAAAGTCTCTTTCTTTTGAAATATTATCTCACTTTTTAATGGCAACATGTTTAATGAATATTAATTTAAAAAAAGAATATGAAGCTTTATTTAAAATCATCTATCACTTTTTAGAAAAAAACACCCTTTCAATACGTGAAAAAAGGGACGTTTTATACAGTTTTATTTTAATTAGAAGTTACTTTAAAACCTTAAACAATATCAATCTTCCTATTTCTTTTGAAGATGAAACCGCTTTAAAGCAAATGTTGGAAGAAAAATCTGATAAACGAATATCCATGACGCAGCTTGAAGAATTTAAAGTCAGAACAGAAAAAGAAAAGGGATACATGGAATATTGGATTCCTCAAATTGCAAGCCATGTTGATATTTATCTTCCAAACAGCAATACAATTATTGAAATTAATGGGCTTTCGCATTACCAAAATAATGAACTCAATCCAAAGTCATCTTTAAAAACCAATATCTTAGAAGCATTAGGCTATACAGTTCTTAACGTTTCAGTAAAAGATAGTGTTTCATCTTAAAAACAATTATAAAAACCTTTGCATAACTTAAAATATGTCATTTAAAGCCCTCAACGTGTCATTCCCGCGAAGGCGGGAATCCACAAATAAATTATGCAAAGGTTTCTCATAACTTTATTTTTGCCATGTCCCTTTTTCAGTTTGTTGCCAAAAAGTTGGATTTTTATTTTCTTTTTTTAAATCATTAAATATATTTAAAAAAGCATCAACATTTTCTTGATGTTGATCAAACATATAAATAACTTTTTCAAATATATAATCTTTAGAAAGTTTAAGGGGGGTTAATAAAACCAAAACACTTGGTTTGTTCTTAAAATCTAAGGACGTTGAAAGCCAAATAGGATTTTGACCATGCATAAATTCTGGGTCATGAATTGTGCCATGTGGTAAAAAAGCAAGCGACGAATAGGTCCAAAGTCCAGCATCAAGTATTTTTAGTTGGTCATCATCCTGACACAGAATATGAATATTCAGTTTCAAATCATAAATTTTTTCCACAAGTTTTGGCAATGTTTTTTGAATAGGATCATTTCGAATACTATAAAAAGAGATATCCATATTTTATATGTTGATCATTAACTTTCTATATGCAGTATAAGATTTTCATCAATTTTTGGCAAAGACTATTAACACTTTTTTTTACATGCTTAATTACTGATTCATAAAAAAAACTTGACCTTTTTTTAAAACCGCGTTCAAATAATCTTTGAAGTTAATAAAAAAGACGAATAATAATGCAATTTTGGACTGTTGATGTTTTTTCAAATCGCCCGTTTCAGGGAAATGCGGCATCTGTGTTTTGGTGTGATCACCCTTTAAAAGATGAACTTTATGAACGTTTAGCTTTGGAGGTTTTTCAAGCGGAAACGGCTTTCATTGAACTATCATCTGAATCGTTAGAAAAAAGACACTTTAAAATTAGACTATTTTCCCCGTACGGTGAAAATAAAGCAGCAGGTCATTCTATTTTTGCAGCAGCAATGGTTCTGTGGGAAGAAAAAGAATATCCCAAAAATGAACCGCTTTATTTTGAAATGAACAGCAGTATTTTAAAGGTGACGAAAAACGATCAATTAATTTCCATGACTTTTAGTCGGTCAACAGTAACTCCAACAGTTACACCAGATAGACTCTTTAAAGCACTCAATACCCTTCCTGTTTCCGTTAGTCAATGCAATGATGATTTAATTGTCGAACTTCACAGTGAAGAAGAATTAAGAGCGTTGGAGCCTAATTTTTTAAAGCTTGCGACCATTGAAAATAACCGTATTATTGTAACCTGTGAAGAACAAACCCAAAAATATGACTTTGTAAGCCGTGTTTTTTCGCCGCGCCTTGGTAATGATGAAGAAGCTGCAAATTTTAGTGCCTATTGCGACTTAGCTTCTTTTTGGCATACAAGAACAGGTAAAACATCTTTTAAAGCAAAACAATTGGGGTATCGTTCTGGCATGGTTTTAATTGACATTCATGAGGATACTGTAACGCTTTCAGGTCATGCCCTTATTATTTCAAAGGGAAATCTCGTTGTTGATCTTGAATCAGATCATGACATACTCCGTTAAAGATATCCGCAACTTTTACCAATCAAATCTTGGTAAAAGTGTCAAAAATCAAATAGAGATACAAATATCAGAGTGTTTACCATCTGATTTAAAAAATCAAACAATCCTTGGAATTGGATATGCTGTCCCCTATTTAGATGAAATGTTATCTTCTGATAATACAGTATTATCCTTTATGTCGGATACATTTGGCTGTCATCCATGGCCAAATGATACGTCTTCAAAAGTAGCCCTTATTCATGATTGGTTGATTCCCCTTCAAAATCATAGTGTGGATTATATTATACTTGTTCATTCTGTTGAATTTTCAACCCATATTCAGTCATATTTTAAAGAGATATGGCGCATTCTTAAAAGGGATGGAAAACTCATTGTTATTCTACCCAGCCGGTTAAGTTTTTGGGCAATGCTTGAAAATACGCCCTTTGGCTTTGGACAACCCTATACAATGGGACAAGCCATTCATCTTCTATCAAATAATGGCTTTGTTATAGAACAACAAAAAAGACTCCTTTACGGTATCCCTTCTCAATCAACATTTTTAAGATCCATTTTTAAGGTTTTTGAATGGATAGGACCTTATCTATTTAAAAAATTTGCAGGTGTGAATATGGTTTTTGCAACCAAAAAAACATTTGCTTTTTCAATTTCAGGGTTAAAAGAACCCACTTTATCCTCAAAACAGCAATTAACGCCATCACCATCTATCCCTTTGTCGTCTCATAAAGATTAAAAAATTATACTGTTTTTTTAAGATTATTCTCAAAGAGGTTCCAAACACCATCACTACCATGCCAATCGCCCTCTGTAGCTGCTTTTGAATACTCAGTTGCGCGTGTTTCAAAAAAGTTTGCGTGTTCAACACCGTTTAAAATTGCTGTAAGCCATGGAAGCGGATGTGCTTTTTCTTGTTTATAAAAACCAGGTTCACCTGAAAAATACCCAAAAACGGGCTTTAATTTTAACTGTGTTAATCGCCAATCGCAAATATAGCGAATGTAATTTTTAATATCGTCTTTTGTCATGCCTTGAACATCCCCTAGTTCAAAAGCAAGGTCCACAAATTTATCTTCTAGTTCAACCATTGTTACACCAACATCGGTAATATCCTTTTGTACAGAAGATGTAACAGCGCCCGTTTCTGTGTGCCATTCATGGTATAGCTTAATCATACTTTCACAATGTAAGCTTTCATCCCTTACAGACCATGTTACAACTTGCCCCATACCTTTCATTTTGTTAAATCTTGGAAAATTCATCAACATGGCAAAGCTTGCAAATAAGGACATTCCTTCTGTAAAGGCACCAAACATAGCAAGTGTTCGTGCAACATCTGCACACGTATTAACACCAAATTTTTGCATATAATCAACTTTTGCACGCATAGATGCATAAGATTTAAAGGCAGAAAACTCCGTTTCAGGCATACCAAGTGTTTTTAACAACAATGCATAGGCATCAATATGAATGGTTTCAATATTTGTAAATGCAGCCATCATCATTTGAATTTCAAGGGGCTGAAAAATAGGAATATAGCGTTTAAAATAATTATCACTGACTTCAATATCAGATTGTGTAAAAAATCTAAAAATTTGGGTTAATAGATTTCTTTCATTTTCTGATATTTTATCAGATCCCCAGTCATTTAAATCTTCACCTAATGGAATTTCTTCCCCCATCCAATGAATTTGTTGCTGCCTTTTCCATGCTTGAAAAGCCCAAGGATACCTATCCACATTAAAATATCCCGTTTTTTCAAGAAGGGGAATCTTACCCTTGTTGATTAGATTGTCTATTGTTTTATTTTCATAAAAGTGCATAAAAGAAGGCCTCAAAAAAAATGTTGATATTAAGAA
>JAGOTX010000132.1 GCA_018061565.1 Pseudomonadota bacterium | reverse complement strand
GATATAACCAGAAAAAATAGTGCCATAGATAAAAGAACGTTAAAAGACAATATTTTTTTAAAAAAATTCTTATGATAATGAGATAGGAAAACTAAAAATAGAGATGCTAAAAATATGGCTGAAAAATATTTTGAAAGCATTGAAATACCTGCAAAAATGCCAAATAGAATCCAATTTTTTAAATGATCTTCTTTTAAGGTCAGATAAAAGTAATAAGCACAAATTGGCCAAATAGAAAGAAGAATATAATCATGATTAAAACAACACATGCCACGAAAAAAAATCGACTTATACGAATAAAAAGAAACAAATTCTAAAATTGTCGTAGCAATAAAAGCTTTTTTGTCATCCTTTAAAATTTCTTTTGCCAAACGGTATATAAAAATAAAACCAATAGCAATGTTAATTTGACAAAACAAAAAGTAAAAGAAGTGATTGGCGGGAAATATTTTAAACCAAATGCCCACAAGCCAAGCGGAAAATGGGGGGTGTTTATAGTAGCCAAGTTGAAATTCTTGCCCCCAATAAAAATGCTCAGCCATATCAACACCAATACGATGGGCAACAAGAAGGGGAACAATTGTCCATACTATAATATGAGCAATAAGGAATATGATAAATTGGTAATTGTAATTTGTTTTTATTTTTTCAATCAAATTTCGGTAGGTCATATTTTTAAGTTATGAAAATATATTATGAAGGGGATCTTACCATGTTTTTTTATTTACTCAAAGATTGTTTTGACGAAACTAAAAAAAACGTGCTAAAAATAACAAGATTTTTGATGCATATTTAAGGGTGTATAAATGAAAAAAGTTTTTAAAAAGGTACTTCTTGGGTTCTTATTTTTATGGGTTAGCCTTTTAGTTTATCCTGTTGGGTATTATGTGTTAGATGAAAAAAGGGATGTTTCAGAGTTTAAAGATGCCACGCATAAAAAATACAGTGGGGTTGGCGTTTATGTTATTAACCTTGATCGATCAAAAGAGCGCTTAGAGTATGTTATGCCGCAACTTCAAAAATTAGGGTTACCTATTGAGAGAATTTCAGCAATTGATGGCAAAAAGCTTACTCAAAAAGATTTGGATGAAAAAGTTGATTTTGATACATTAAATATTAGCTATAAACATGCTTATATTGGAGCTATTGGGTGTTCAATGAGCCATATTAAAGCATGGGAAACTTTTTTAAAATCTGATTTTGAATTTGCTGTTGTTTTTGAAGATGACGTTGGTTTTGATGCTCAAAAATTAAGAAAAGCAATTGATGATTTAGCTGAAAATAAGAATCTGTGGGATGTTAATACGTTTAACATGTACTTATTTAAAAATAAAAAGCATAAAGGCTTAAGAGTTAAGGCCTTAAGTGATGGTCAGGATCTTTTAATTTATTTGAAAACAACACCTTGTACTGGATGTTATATTTTAAACAGAAAAGCAGCTTTAAAGTATGTTGAAAAAGCATATCCTATAAAATTAGCTGCAGATGACTATTACGCACGTTCTTGGGAATTTGATATAAAGTTTACAGGTATTGAACCCTGTTTAGTGCATCAAGAATATGGAGACTCTGATTTGGCAAGAACTGGCGCGATGGAGAAAATGTTTACTTCATTTCAGAATCCGATTCTATCTTTAAAAAAAATCATGTATCGTGTTCAAAAACACCATATTGCATTTTATTACAACTTAAAAAACTACTTATTTGAGACTGTTGAAAAATAGATTTTTATTCAAAAAATCCTAACTTAATTGTCACCCCTGCGAAGGTACAGGACCATAAAATCCTTGTATATCAAGGATTTTAAATTATTAATTTGTAGATTCCTGCCTTTGCTGGAATAACAACTCTCATTTTGCAACAGTCTCTATCTTTAAAGATGAAATAAGCCTTATACCCCTTTCAAATTTTATGAAATTGCATGTAAAGAGCAAGGCCTATTAAGACGGCACTTCCTATTACACAAGTACATATGAGTTTTAGGTTATAGCAGTTTAGAGTATATGAAGGGCAGATTGGTTCGTTTATGTCATAGTCATCAACAATGCCATACATTCTTAAATTGTATCTTGGTGAAACAAAAGAAGTTGTTTCATTCGCTGTGACGGAATGTTTCGTTGTGGGGGGGGTGGGTAATCTATTATTTGGGGAAAGCAGGGGTGGGATACCGACATTTTGTAGGTTATGTTCTTGAGCTTCAAAGCCCTCATTTAAAATAGAATCAGCAGCTGTAATGCTAGAATAACTTAAATTAAAACAAAGTAATGCCTTTATAAAATTCATGAAAAAAACCTTAAAAAAGTAGAGGGTTAATAAAAAATTAGGCAAGCTCTTGAAATATGGATAAAAGTTCGGACCATTCGCGTTTTCCAAGGCCGGATTCTTCTTGAGAAACCTTTTCGCCTTTGAGCTTTCTTTTTAAGACTTCTTTTGCATTGTGTGATAAAGAAACACCCCCAATGCGGTAATTTAAAAAAGCCTCATAAGCGATTGGCACCCACTTTTTGACAATTTCTAAAATTGTTTCGGCAAAAACTCTGATTTCATATTGAGCGTGTGAATCGGCACGAAGGGATAGAAAATGTAAGAGGTTATGAAGGTCTATTTTCCAATACATTTGGGTGTAAAAATTGATAGGCAAATTCATACGCGCTAATTCGCGGGCTAATCCTTGACGGTCATCGTCGTTATTTTCATTAAGCAAAAATTCATATGTTGCATAGGCTTTAGATGCATCGTTTTCTAGGCGATTTCTTACATCTT
>JAGOTX010000042.1 GCA_018061565.1 Pseudomonadota bacterium | reverse complement strand
GTATAGGACCAGAAGTTACGTCATCAACACGGCGCATAATAGATGCGACTGGCGTCCATATTAATTGGGAAATTTGTGACGCTGGCGCTGAAGTTTTTAAAAAAGGTATCCAAACGGGTGTTGCAGATGAAACGATTGAATCTTTATTAAAAAATAGAGTGGCTTTAAAAGGCCCCCTTGAAACACCTATCGGTTTTGGTGAAAAATCAGCCAATGTAACCCTTCGTAAAATGTTTGAGACATATGGTAATATTAGGCCCGTTCGTGAAATTCCAGGTGTTATAACGCCTTATTCTGGCCGCAATATTGATTTTGTTATTGTCCGCGAAAATGTAGAAGATCTTTATGCTGGTATTGAACATATGCAAACGCCTGGTGTTGCACAGTGTTTAAAGCTTATTTCACGCAAGGGTTGTGAAAAAATTGTAAGGCTTGCTTTTGAATTTGCCCGTTCTGAGGGGCGTAAAACCGTTGCTTGTGCGACTAAGTCAAATATCATGAAACTTGCAGAAGGTATGCTAAAGCGCACATTTGAAGAAATTGCAAAAGAATATCCAGATATTGAAGCAAATCATATTATTGTTGATAATTGCGCGCATCAGTTAGTTAAAAAACCAGAACAGTTTGATGTTATTGTAACAACAAACATGAATGGGGATATTTTAAGCGATTTAGGTTCCGCCTTAATCGGTGGCCTTGGATTTGCACCCGGTGCCAATATTGGAGATGATTTTGCCATTTTTGAAGCTGTTCATGGATCAGCCCCCAAATACGCAGGCAAAAACGTTATTAACCCTACAGCTGTTCTGCTTTCAGGTGTTATGATGCTTCGTCACTTAAAAGAATTTGATGCCGCTGACGCCATCGATCAAGCCCTTCTTATAACATTAGGCAGAGATAAATGTTTAACCAGGGACGTTGTTGGCGATTCTGGTGCGGCTTCAACATCTACTTTTACGGATAAAATTATCAGTAATTTAGGTAAAACCTTTGAAGGGTACACAAAACGTGAATATAAACCGATTGCCTTAAAAAGAACATCAAAAGCACCAGATCTTGTCCGTCCATCTGTCAGATCTGTTGATGGATTAGATGTGTTTATTGAAACAACATTATCCCCTAAAGAATTGGGAGATGGTCTTATTAATCTTTTAGCAAATTCACCTTTTAAGCTTAAGATTATAACCTGTCGGGGTGTTAAAGTTTACCCCATTGGCCGTTTAGAACCAGATGTTGTTGACGCACAACAATGCAGATTTGTTAAACGGGAAGATCAAACAGTTGTAACAGATTCAATGCTACTTGATCTTTTAAATCTTGTTCAAACACAATACACCTGGGGCCACATTGAAAAACTGCACAATTTTGATGGAAAAGCAGCTTATTCAAAATCCCATGGTGAAGAATAAATTTTAAATAAAATGATGTGTAAAATATGATTGTTCATTTTTTAGGGGTGCGCGGTAGCCTTCCTTGTGCAGATAAAGAATATGTTGAATATGGTGGTCATACAAGCTGCGTTTTAGTGGAATGTGATGATACTGTTTTGATTTTTGATGCCGGAACAGGAATTGTTAATGCGTATCCTTTTCTAAAGAATAAAAAAGATATTTATCTTTTCTTAAGCCATATTCATTTAGACCATATATTTGGTCTGCCATTTTTTAAACCCGTTTGGGATAGGCACGTCAATCTTCATATTTATTGCGGTACATTATCGCCCTATGGAGGTATTCAAAAAAGTCTACAAACATTATTTTCGCCCCCTTATTTTCCTGTTTCTTATTTAGATTGGCCATCTCAGAAAAAAGAGATCCATTTTAATGCGTCGGATGATCTTATTATTAATGAGAACATTGTTATAAATACTTTTGCTCTCAATCACCCTAATGGATCTGTTGGGTATAGAGTAAATTATAAAAATAAATCTGTTTGCTATATTACAGATCATGAACATACACCTGAACAAACGTTAAACACTGATTTTGTCAATTTTTTAAAAGATACAGACTTAATGATTTACGATTCAGCATATTGTGATGATGTTTACCCAAAACATAAAGGCTGGGGGCATTCAACATGGCAAGAAGCCCAAAAGTTAGGGTTAAAAGCCAAAGCAAAATGTGTTGGAATTTATCATCATGATCTTGCAAATAATGATGACATAATGAAGTCTATAGAACGTGAAACATTAAATAGTGTGCCCAAAATGATTGTATGCAAGCAAAATCAGAAAATTGAAATTGCATAAAATTTTATTTTTTTCGTTGAAATTAACGTATTCTTAAGAAATGTTTTGTTAGCATTAAAATTATTAAATATAAATTTTTTTAATTTTAAGGAGTCTTATATGAATAAGATACTCGTTTGCTTTTTAAGCATTATTGGAATGGGCTTTGTTGTTTCAAGCACACCACCAGAACCAGTTGCACTGCCAACATTGCCAACAATACCCGCTTCACCTGTTGCACTACCAGCAGCACCAATGCCTTCTATTTCTTTACCAGTTGCCCCAGTTCCGTCAGCTGCACCTACTGCTGTGCCTGCAGAACCAGAAAAAAGTGATCGCATTATCGGCATTACAGAAGATGGTAAAAAAGTATATGCTCTAAAGAAAAAAGGTGGGAAAGCTAAATCATCTAGAAAACACAAAAAATCCAAGAAAAAATAAAAAGTTAATTAAAAGACCTTAAAAAAAATGCCAAGGTCATTCGCTTTTTGAATAACATCATCTTTATCTAACACTTGTGTTCCAATAGATTCAATGGCTATGCCTTTTAAGTTTGACTGATGAAGGCTTTTAATTGTTTCAACCCCAATTGTTGGAAGATCTATTTTAAAGGATTGATTGACCTTTGCCATTTTAATCAGAACACCAGAATCTGTTGTCCTTTTTAAATGAGCAACTCGTTCAATTAATTCTTTTGTTCCTTCTATTGCTTCAATTCCCAGCACAATACCGTTTTCAATAATAACAGATTGACCAATATCAAGTTTTGACATTTCTTTTAATAGATGAATTCCAAAATCAATATCTTTATCATCATTCTCTGTTGGTTGATGAATCGTCAAAATTCCAGGTTCTAAGGTTAAATCCTTTAAAATATCTTTTGCAGAAACAACATGAAATCCTTCTTCTTCAAAAAAATTAACAATTGTTGAAAGGAGTCCATCGTCTCCTCTAAAAAGAGAAAATCCAATATCTTTTAATATTTTTTTGCCAATAGAATCAAATTTTATATTAAAAATATTTGGGCGTTTTACGCTGCCAGCAAAAACAACTTGCTTTACACCAAAACTTTTAAAATAGTCAATTAATGCTCCTATTTGGCCCAAAGGTAATTCTTTAACCGTAATATTTTGCATTTCAAGAATCGTATCGTTTTTTGCGTCTTCAATGCCTGCACAAACAAACGGTATTTCATTTCTTAAAAAATATTCAATTATTTGTAGTGGAAGATCACCTTGTCCTGCAATAAGTCCAAACATCAGCTTATTATCCCAGTGGTACAGGATTATCTGATTGCGCTCTTAAATAAGCAATAAGATCAGCGCGTTCTTGATCATCCTTTATGCCAACAAAAGTCATTTTGGTCGCTGGAATAAGTTTTTTAGGTTTAAATAAAAATGCATTTAGATTATCAATTGTCCATTTATCTTTGTCATGGCGTTCTTTAAGTGCAGCAGAGTAAGCAAAGTCATTAGCATGCGCAAAAGGCTTTAAGACAACATCAAAAATATTTGGGCCAATTTTATGAATACCACCCTTATTGATAGAGTGACATTGTAAACATTTTTTAAAGACATCTTCCCCTTTTTTTATATCAGCCTTAACAAGAAAGGGTTTAATATCTGGCACGATTTCTTGGACATCCGTAGTATTTGAATCTGATCCCGATTGAACACTTGAAACATCTATTATGTAAGAATTTTTATCTAAAGGTTTTTGTTCCATGACATGAGCAGAAAAAAAATCACTTAACTTAATGACAAGTAAGCAAACCAAAAAACCAGCAAACAATTTATTCCAAGAAAAACTATCCATTATATTTCCAATATTTGAAAAAATTCAAAGTATCATTAGGGTAATTGTTGCAGCATCTTCTAAAACACG
Source organism: Pseudomonadota bacterium (assembly GCA_018061565.1). Lineage (GTDB taxonomy): Bacteria > Pseudomonadota > Alphaproteobacteria > Paracaedibacterales > UBA11393 > JAGOTX01. Next base: position 5,979 of record JAGOTX010000042.1, on the reverse strand, counting down.
CAAGCATTTTATTGAATTTTTAAGAAAATTTGGAATTAAAAAGCAGGAAATAAAAAGATCTTTTCATCCACAAGTTTTAAAAAACTTGCATTTTATTCAGATAAATTTTATATTATTAGCAGAGTCACCTGTTGGCTGCTAATTTTTAGAGCCAATAGGATTCGTTTAAAAATTTAAAATGGAGGATGAACATGTCACGTGTTATAGGTATAGATCTTGGAACAACAAACTCTTGTGTTGCTTTAATGGAAGGCGGCAAAGCGCGCGTTATTGAAAACAGTGAAGGGGCAAGAACAACGCCGTCGATCATGGCCGCTACGGAAAGTGGTGAAAAATTAACAGGTCAGCCAGCAAAAAGGCAAGCTGTTACAAACCCAGAAAATACATTTTTTGCAATTAAGCGTTTAATTGGTCGCCGTTTTGATGATCCATTAACCCAAAAAGATATGGGGCTTGTGCCTTATAAAATTGAAAAGGCAGACAATGGCGATGCTTGGGTAAATGTTCGTGGAGATAAACAATCTCCAAGTCAAATCAGCGCTGCTATTTTACAAAAAATGAAAGAAACAGCTGAATCATTCCTTGGTGAAACAGTTACAAAAGCCGTTATTACGGTACCTGCATATTTTAACGATTCACAACGTCAAGCAACAAAGGACGCAGGCCGTATTGCAGGACTGGAAGTTCTTCGTATCATTAACGAACCAACAGCCGCAGCCCTTGCTTATGGTTTAGAGAAAAAAGCATCTGGAACTGTTGTTGTGTATGACCTTGGTGGGGGTACATTTGACGTTTCTGTTCTTGAAATTGGTGATGGCGTTTTTGAAGTAAAATCCACAAACGGAGATACATTCCTTGGTGGTGAAGACTTTGATATGCGCATTATTGAATACATTTGTGATGAATTTAAAAAAGACAGCGGTATTGATTTAAGAAGTGATAAGCTTGCTCTTCAACGCTTAAAAGAAGCAGCTGAAAAAGCAAAAATTGAACTTTCCTCTTCTCAACAAACGGATGTTAACTTGCCATTTATCACAGCAGATGCATCAGGTCCAAAGCACTTAAATGTTAAAATTACCCGCGCAAAGCTTGAAGCGTTGGTTGATGACCTTTTAAAGCGTACAATTGAACCTTGTAAAGCTGCTCTTAAAGATGCTGGTATTTCAGCGTCACAAATAGATGAAGTAATCATGGTGGGTGGTCAAACCCGTATGCCAAAAGTTATTGAAATTGTTAAAGATTTCTTTGGAAAAGAACCACACCGTGGTGTGAATCCTGATGAAGTTGTTGCAATTGGTGCTGCCATTCAAGGGGGTGTTCTTCAAGGAGAAGTTAAAGATGTTGTTCTATTAGATGTAACACCATTATCCCTTGGGCTTGAAACATTAGGTGGTGTGTTTACAAGACTGATTGATCGTAACACAACAATTCCAACAAGAAAGTCCCAAACATTTTCAACCGCTGAAGATAACCAAACAGCTGTTACAATTAAAGTTTTCCAAGGCGAACGCGAAATTGCCGTTCATAACAAGCTTCTTGGTGAATTTAATCTTGAAGGTATTCCAGGGGCCCCCCGTGGTGTGCCACAAATTGAAGTAACCTTTGATATTGATGCAAATGGTATTGTTCAGGTTTCTGCAAAAGATAAAGCAACAGGTAAAGAACAGCAAATTCGCATTCAAGCATCGGGTGGTTTATCTGACGCTGATATTGAAAAGATGGTTAAAGACGCTGAAGCCAATGCAGAGGAAGATAAAAAACGCAAAGAATTGATTGATATTAAAAACCAAGCAGATTCTATGATTCATACAACAGAAAAAACCCTCTCTGAAAATAAGGATAAAATTTCAGAAAGTGATAAATCAGCTATTGAGTCTGACCTTCAAGCATTGAAAGATTCTTTAACATCTGAAGACCATGATACAATTAAAGCGAAATTGGATGCATTGATGCAATCTTCTATGAAGCTTGGTGAAGCCCTTTATAAAGCTGAACAAGAAAAAGCAGCTGCTTCTGGTGAGAGTGCCGAAGCACCAAAACAAGATGGTGTTGTTGATGCGGACTTCGTTGATTTAGATGATAAAAAAGCAAGCAATCAATAAGATTTAAGAAAACTTAAACGTTATACCGCCCCATGAAACGGGCGGTTTTTTTATGTATTAAATGTTTGATAAAAAAATATGTCGTCAATATATTCCTTTAAAAAGTCCATTCCTTTAGAAAAAATCCCATGCGTCACAAAGAGGAATACTTTTTCTGCGCCATTTTCTTTTAAAACTTTTGCTGTTTTATAAACGGTGTCACCACTGTCAGAAATATCATCTAAAATAAGATAATTTTTTGTTTTCATTTGATCTACTTTTAAAGATATTGATATCACTTTATTGGTGACAAGATCCCGTTCTTTTATACCATAGATGCACTTTTTTTTGCATCGCTTTTGGGTTAATATTTTCTTCAATTTTAAAAGTTTAAGACTTTCACCATAATCAGGTGCGACAAGTGTCACATCTTCAGATTGAACGATATTTAAAAGGTCTTCATTTTTTAAAATTAAATCATGTTGTTCTATAACATGACATTTTTTTAAAAGTTTTCGTGTGATTCTTGAATGGGGGTCAACAATTGTTACTTTGTCTACCTTTAAGGCATTTATAAGCATTGTTATGGTTTTAAGGTAAAAAGGGGTTCCATTTTTTTTAACATCGTCCCTTGAATAGGGAAAATAAGGAATAAAAAGTTCTAAAAAAATAGTGGGGTTCATCTTTTTTAAAGCATCCACACAAAATGCCAAATTAAAATACGTATTTGAATCAAGCAAATCCACTTCTATTTTTGTATGGCTTTTAACACATTCTAATGGAATATCAATTCGCCATTCCCCAACTAAATTTTCATTTTGTTTAATTTTATAACCATTGATGATAACTGTCATATTATGTGCTTTTAAATTCTTGAAATCGTTTGATTGGGATGAATGATAAGAGATCCCTTAAGATTAAGGCGACTGAGTGTTGACATTATTTCTGTCATATCAACCTCCGAAAAATGATTGAAAAGATCTTCCATTTCAATGGGAATATCATTTAAAAGGGTTAAGATTTTATCTTCCAATGCTTTTGGTTCAGTCATATCGTTTTCATTCTGAGATATTTTTTCTTCTTGTTTCTTGAAGATAATTTTTTGTTCAATTTTTTGCGTTTTTGGTAAAGAGTTTAGAACATCTAAAACATCTTGTTCTTTTTGAAAAAGATGAGCCCCTTGTTGAATAAGCCAATTACCCCCTTCAGAACGTGGATCCGATGGATGACTTGGCACAACAAAAACTTCTCTTCCTTGTGTAAGTGCAAATTCGGCCGTAATCATTGAACCTGAATGTTTTGCAGCTTCACTTATAATTGTTGCCTTTGAAAGGCCTGATATTATCCGATTTCGCCTTGCAAAAAGCTGAGCAGATGGAACAGTTCCAAGCGGCATTTCAGACAATATAACCCCTTTTTCTTGTATTGCTTCATAAAGAGATTTATTTTCTTGCGGATAGATTTGATCAACGCCACCACTTAAAACGGCAATTGTTCCCTGTTCAACACTTGCCTTATGGGCGGCTGTATCCATTCCCCGTGCAAGGCCGGATACTATGGCAAAATTGTGTTCTGCAAAAAAATTGGCGATGCGGGATATATACCTTTGTCCAATAAGCGATGCATTGCGCGCACCAATAATAGATAACGCCTCCTTTTTTAAAACATCCAAATTACCAAGAACCATTAAAATGGGGGGGGGGGCGTCAATCGCTTTTAATAAGTTTGGATAGTTTTCATCTTTAAAAAAAAGAAAAGTTCCTTTCATTTTTAAAAAAGCATTCACTTCGTTATGAATGTCCTTGTCTGATGGAATGTTGAATTCATTATTCTTTAAAAATTTTAAGATTAGGTTAGAATCGCCTGCAAATTGATCAAACAGCCGTAAAAAGGTTTTAGGGCCAACTTTTGGACACCGAATAATTTTAAGATAAGGGATTAAATCATCCTGCATGTTAAATGCCTAAGTAATTGCATAGTATAGTTTATGATATCTGTATTTTAAAAATTCTTTCAAGCTATTCACTTGCTTAATTTATACAAGCCTTGTGATTTTGATTAAAACATTTTACCATTTAAGGATAGTTGATATAAAAAGATGATTTAAGAAAAATGAATAAAAATGAAGCTGAATTTACATACAATGGCAAAACAATAAATCTTCCTGTTATAGATGGTGCTGAAGGGCCATCTGTCGTCGATATTCGAAAAATATATGATGAGATGGGCGTTTTTACATTTGACCCGGGCTTTACGTCTACAGCAGCGTGTGATTCTAAAATTACGTTTATTGATGGCGATAAAGGTATTTTGTTGTACAGAGGGTATGATATTAAAGATTTAGCTGAAAAATCTGACTTTATGGAAGTGTGTTACTTACTTTTAAACGGCGAACTCCCAGGTGAAAACCAGAAAAAAGATTTTTTAAGAAATATTGGCCTTCATACACTTGTTCATGATCAGATCCATAATTTTTTTAGAGGATTTCGTCGAGATGCACACCCAATGGCTGTTATGGTTGGTGTTATTGGCGCTTTATCTTCCTTTTATCATGATAGTTTAGATATTAAAGACCCAGAACAAAGGGAACTTGCATCTTACCGCCTACTTGCCAAAATGCCAACCTTAGCAGCCATGGCATACCGTTATTCACATGGATTTCCATTTATTTATCCCAAAACATCTCTTGATTATTCTTCCAACTTTTTAAGGATGATGTTTGCATTACCAACAGAAGAATATGTTATTAATCCTGTTTTTGCTAAAGCATTGGATAAAATTTTCATCCTTCATGCAGATCATGAACAAAATGCGTCAACTTCAACTGTGCGATTAGCAGGTTCTAGTATGGCCAATCCTTTTGCGTGTATAGCATCTGGCATTGCCGCTCTTTGGGGGCCCGCACATGGTGGTGCGAATGAAGCTGTTTTAAATATGCTCGCTCAAATTGGAGATGTTTCAAGAATCCCTGAATTTATTAAACGCGCTAAAGATAAAAATGATCCATTTAGATTAATGGGTTTTGGTCACAGAGTTTACAAAAATTATGATCCAAGAGCGCAAATTGTCCGCGAAATAGCACATGAAGTACTAGACCAATTAAATATTAAGAATGATCCCTTACTAACGCTTGCAATGGAACTTGAAAGAATAGCCTTAGAAGATGACTATTTTATTGAGAAAAAACTTTATCCAAATGTTGATTTTTATTCAGGTATTATCTTTAAAGCAATGAAAATTCCAACATCCATGTTTACGGTGCTCTTTGCTATTGCAAGAACTGTTGGTTGGATTGCTCAATGGAAGGAAATGATTTCTGACCCCACACAAAAAATTGGACGCCCAAGACAATTATATACGGGAAGTGCAAGACGCGAGTTTATTTCTATTGATCAAAGGTAGTCTTTGTTATTTGGGCTGATAAAAAAGCAGATAGTTTAATTTTAATATTTTTTTATGAAAAAAACATTTAAAATTTTAAATAATTCTTTTTTATTTGCGATTATATAAAAAATATTTTTTATATTTAATAAATTTACGAATGATTAACATTTTTCTTGTAGCATGAAGATAGTAGGAAACTAAAAAAGCTTATAAAAAATGAAAAAAACTTCGTTTGAAAATCTAGAAGGTTATTTAAATGGATGTATTCTAATTGCAATGCCCCTTATTACAGAATCAAGATTTGAACAATCTATTGTTTTTGTTTGTGGACATGACGCAAATGGTGCAATTGGTCTTATCCTTAATAAGCCCCTTCCGTCGGTTTATTTATCTGAACTTTTTAAACAATTAGAAATTAACTCTTCTCCTTTGCTTAATCATATTCCACTTTCTTTTGGTGGTCCTATTGAAATGAATCGGGGGTTTGTTTTGCATTCATTAGATTATATGACCG
>JAGOTX010000131.1 GCA_018061565.1 Pseudomonadota bacterium | reverse complement strand
TGAAAATGGGCGTTAAAATTCTAAATAAAATGAATACGCTTGGTGCATCAAAAGCTAAAAAAGCTGCTTAATATTTTAGAAAAAGTAGGATAAAGACAATCTAAATTTTATTTATGCACCACAGTCTATCAAAAGTGTGAATTTTCAAGTTAAATGGCGTAAATTTTTGCAAATTATTTATCGTGCGTTTTCATGTCATAAGGACGGTTACGGTAGGCTTTTTTCATGATTTGGTTTTTAATCTTTTTCTTGGCCAAAAGATCAGAATTTTCTTTTGATTGATAGGCCTTATCCGCTTGAAGAGAGGCATACTGTTTGGGGGCTTTATCAAGTATCGCTTTCAATTGCTTACACTCAGCTTCATTTGCTGGGGTTACATGAACTTGTTCTATATATCCATCCTCTTGATCAACAACATTGAAACTTTTATATCCAAAATGTGACTTATTCCCTTTTTTAATCCATCTTGCATCCTTATCCTTTGATAAGGTTTCTGTAACTGTTGTTATTATCTCCTCTTCTTTTCTATCTTCGCATACTTCTATTTCTTTTCTTGGTCTTCCCGCTGATTGAATAATTGTTGCATCGACAATGGCTCCCTTTGATTTTTCTACCTTCAAACCCTTTGCCTCTAAATCTTTATTGATGGACTCTAAAATAAGTGGGAAGGTTCCTTTTTCAATCAACTGGCATCTAAACCGACAGATCGTTGAGTGATCAGGGACATCAACTAAACCTGTTATCACCATAAAATCAAGTCTTACCCTTAAAGCATCTTCTAATTCTCTGTCACTTAAATTATGCCAGGCTTGTAATATTAATGCCTTTATCATGCTCAAAATATTATAGCCTTCTGAGCCAATTGATGATCTCATCCCTTTTACATGTACTAAAAGAGAGCTCCAATTAACTTTTTTAGTTAACTCTATTAAGCTATTTTCTTTTAATCTGTGATTTGCCTCTAAACTTAAAAATGACATTTGCTATTTAAAATTTTGTTGATGACATATTATACCATCTTGTAAAAATTCATTCTTCTAGTTTTCTTCATTCTGCAACAGTCTTGTCATAGAATTGTTGAAATAGACATTAGTCAAAATTGACGGTTTTATAATTTTAAAAAGGGTGGGGGTTTTTAAGCGTTTCTAAAAGCTAAAAGTGTCCAATATAAAAGTAAAGCAATAAAATGTGAATTATAAGCTTATTGATTGACAATTTTGTGATAAAACTTTTTAATTATCATTCTTGTGTTTTTCTTTTAACGCATTATAAAGCGTTGCGCGACTAATTTTCATTTTTTTTGCAATAACTGTTTTGGGAATTCCAAGGGTAATATCACTCTTAATAGACTCAATTTGTTCTGTTGCTAAGATGGGTGATCTTCCTTTATAACGGCCTTTCGCTTTTGCAATTGCAATACCTTCAAGTTGACGTTCCCTAATAAGGGATCTTTCAAATTCTGCAAAGGCCCCCATAACAGATAACAATAAGTTTGACATTGGTGAATCATTTCCAGAAAAAATTAGGTTTTCCTTTAAAAATTCAATACATGCCTTTTTGTTAATAATCGTTTTGACAATTTTTCGAAGATCATCCAAGTTTCTAGCCAATCGATCGAGGCTATGAACTTTTACAACATCACCATCTCTTATATAATCAAGCATCGCTTTTAATTCGGGTCTTTCGATCGTTTTACCACTGCATCGATCAATAAACAGTTTATCAACAATTAAATCTTGTTTTTGACGATCGATGTTTTGATCGATTGAACTTACACGTATGTAACCTATTGTTTTGCCTATCATTTTAAATATCCTTTTCTATAAGGTTAAAAATAAGCTTTATCATCATTTCTTTATCTGATGGTTCACTTTCTGCAATAAGAAGAGCTAATGCAACAAGTGCTTTGGTATTTATATCAATGAATGTTTTTTGAAAACTTTTAAGATAGAGAACAAAAAGAAAACTTGCGATACGCTTGTTTCCGTCCACAAAAGGATGGTCTTTAATTACAAAATAAAGAAGATGAGATGCACGTTCTATAAAGGATGGATAAAGAGAATGTCCATCAAATGTCTGATGAATGGCATTTAAAATTGCCAATAAGTGATTTTCTTTTTGTTGCCCAAAGAGAGGGGTCGCTTCCCCTTTTTCAATGAGCATCTTTTTAAAAAGATTAATTGATAAAATTACGTCATCATAAGAAAGGGTAAAATCACCCTCATCACCCTCATAAACTTTTAGTGTTAAGCGATCTTCATCATAAGCTAACAGAAGTTCCCAGGTGTTTGCATATTTTTCAATAATACTCAGTGCCGTTTCGCCAACCTCTTGAATAAGCGATTGATTAATAAGTGTTTGTGTTAATATTTTGATTGATCTCTTTAAATCATCAAATCCTTTTTTATAAAGATGATCATTATTAAGAGCATACCCTTTCATTGTGTAATCTTTTAAAATAGAGGATGCCCATTTTCTAAACTGTGTTCCGCGTTTTGAATTGATTCGGTATCCAACAGAGATGATGGCATCTAAATTATAGAAATCGACGTTATAAGTTTTTCCATCTGAAGCAGTTGTTGCAAAATTTGCAACAACTGAATTTTCTTCTAATTCTTCTTCTTTAAAAATATTTTTTAAATGCTTTGATATAACAGACTTATCCCGTTCAAAAAGTTCTGCAATTTGATTAAGATTAAGCCAGAGTGTTTCTTTTTCTATTTTTACATTCACTTGAATACGTTGATCGTCGCTTACAAAAAGGATCAAATCTTGACTTTTTATCATTATTT